>JBKACM010000130.1:0-7004 GCA_046269335.1 Alphaproteobacteria bacterium
GCTGGCGTCTTTTGGTACCGGGATATTGCGGAAAATACCGTGCTTTTCCAGGTCTCCAAAGTCATAATGAATTGTTTCGGCGCACGAAGTTTTGACTTCGTGCGGAGCGGGTTTCGCTCAGGCACCGCGCGGGCTTGATACCAACGGTACGAGTCAGGGCCTCGTGCCGTTGGTATCACCCTGCGGTTACGGGTGGGCGGGCTTCCAGTTCGTGCAGCAGACTGGCAATATTCTGCCGCAGCGGAGTCGCGGGTGCTAGGGAAAGATAACGTTCCAGCGCGGTGATCGCAGGGCCTGTCGCTCCGAGTCCGGCGCTTATCATCCCGATTTCCCGCCACAAATCGCGGGAGTCGGGAGCCAGGACCAGCATCGAATGAAGGATTCCCAGGGCATCCGCGGGTCGCCCGGCGCGCAGAAACTCGGCCTTGAGATTGTTCTGGAGTCGCAGCAGCACTTCCCTGTTGCCCATGGGTCGGTAGTTGTCGGGGGAAAGTTCCGCTGCCGGTCCCCGTGCCTTCTTCAGGAGCGCGCGCATGCGCGAGGGCGAAAGCACCGCGCCCCGGTGGAACGGATCCAGGATCGCGCGCGAACCATCCGGTGCTTCCAGGCGAACCAGGAAGAATCCCGGAAAATCGACGCCCTCCAGGCTCCAGCCCTGGGACCTGCCCACGTGCAGGTACAAGACCCCCAGCGCCACGGGAAACCCTCGGCGGCGATCCAGGACACGTCGGAAATTGGCCCCGTCCACGTCACCGAACGATCCGATTTCACCGCGATAACCGTGCCGCCCGGCGATCTCCTCGGCCAAGGCCTGAGCGCAGCGTGTTGCCACCGTGGCACCCTTTCCTTCCCCGGAAGGGCTGGAGAGACTCCGCTCCAGGCCGTGGCACAGGCGGGTCAGGCAGGTGCGATACCGATCGATGTCCGCAGTCCCATCCGTCGAAGGCGAAAACGCCAGAGCGGCCTCCGCGATATCGACGGCGTCGTCGGGAATATCGCCCCATCGGGACAGATCATGATTGATCATTTGCGATCGCCTTTCAACCAGGAAGGCAGATTCCTTTTCAGAAATCACTCCGTCGGCGATGGATAGCTGATTTCCGCACTTCTGTCTCTCGCTTTGGCAGCTTCCTTTACGCGAACATAGCTGACGACCCGTTTGACGTAATTCAAACCGCGGGCATAGTCCACGACACGCTCCAGCTCGGCGGGGCTCTGGGCGATGCCGATCAGGTAGACCGACCCGTTGACCACCTCGAAGGCGTAATTGCGGAACTGGACCTGCCCATCAAGGGTCATCTTTCCCCAGAGGGCTCCGGTGATCCACGTGTCGTGAGCAAGGGTGAAATCGTTGTCGGCGGAGGCCACCTCGATTTCGTTGTACACGTTCCTGACGCCCGGCACTTCCCTTACCAGTCGTTCGGCCTTCGCCACCAGTTTCGCGTTGGGAACCACTCCGGTCAGAAGGACGTTTCCCTCCCGCACCGTAGTCGTGACCTTGTGCAGAAAGAGAACATCGTGGGCCAGCCACTGGCCGTTGATATCCCATTGAATCTTTTTGTCGTCGAAGGCCCCGTCCGGTCCCCGCTCCTCCGCGACCGTGGTAACGGCCTTCGTGAAGCTGTTGGCCCCGGCCATGATGGCAAGCTCGCACCCCCCCAGCAACGACACCGTGAGAAGCGACAGTATCAGGGCAAAACCCAACCCCTTCGGACTCACGGGGAGCCCGAGGGGCCCTCCGGCCCCTCGTCCTTTCCCTTCCTGCGGAAGCTGCGGAAGTCCGGCGCGCGCTTTTCCCGGAAGGCCCGCACGCCCTCTCGGGACTCTTCGGTGTCGTAGTACAGGGCTACGGCCTGTAGGCCCAGCGCCCCGATGCCACGGATATGTTCCGAGGCGGCGTTGAAGGAACGCTTGGCGATGGCAAGAGCGGTAGGACTCATGGCCAGCATGTCCCGACACCAGCGTTCCACCTCGGCATCCAGTTGATCGTGAGGCACCACGGTATTGCACAGCCCCATGGCCAGGGCCTCCGCCGCGGAGTAGCGTCGGCACAGGTACCAGATTTCCCTCGCCCGCTTCTCGCCCACGGCACGGGCCAGAAATGCCGTCCCCCATCCCGGATCCACCGAACCGACCTTGGGTCCGACCTGACCGAAGATCGCCCGATCCGAAGCGATGGTAAGGTCGCACAACAGGGCCAGAACGTTGCCGCCACCGATGGCGTACCCCTGGACACGGGCCACGACCGGTTTCGGCACGTCGCGCAGAACGCTGTGGAGTTCCTCCAGGGGAATGCCGATGGTGCCACGGCCATCATAGGAACCGTCATGGGCCGACTGGTCACCACCGGTACAGAATGCCCGGTCGCCGGCCCCGGTCAGGACGATGACGCCGACCTCGTCGTTCCAACCGGCCTTGAGGAAAGCGTGGATCAACTCCTCGGTGGTCTGGCCCCGGAAGGCGTTGTAGACGTCGGGCCGATTGATGGTGATGCGCGCCACGCCGTCGGTAATATCGTAGAGGATGTCGTCGTAGGTCATCCGGGCTTTGTTCCTTCCGTGTTCGTCTTTCCCGCCCCCCCTATCTCTCCCGCCTCCTCCGTCCAGCCGCCGCCCAGAGCCTTGAACAGGCCGACCGTGGCCTGAAAATGGGCGAGTCTGGCCTGGAGCCAGGCATCGTGAGTCTGGAACAGGGTTCTCTGGGTATTCAGGACCGAGGTGATATCGACGATCCCACCCTTGAGCTGGGCCTGAGAAATTTCATAGGCGCGGCGGGCGGTCCGCTCGGCGATTCTCTGCGCCTCCTCCTCCTCGGCGGTCTTGCGCACCGCGATCAGGGCGTTTTCCACGTCGAGGAAGGCCGAAAGCACCGCCTTGCGGTAGACGGCCAGCAGTTCTTCATGCCGTGCCCGTTTCAGCTCCACCTGATTTTCCCGCAAACCGTTGTCAAAAATCGACTGGGTCAGCGATCCGGCCAGGGAGAACAGGACACTGCGCGCCTGAACCAGGGTCGTCAGGGCCAGACTGGTCAGGCCCCCCTGCGCCGTAAGCTGAAGCGAAGGGAAGAGGGCCGCCCTCGCCGCCGTGATGTCGGCGTTGGCGGCCATCAGTTGCGACTCGGCATTGCGCACGTCGGGCCGTCGGGCCAGCAGTTCAGAGGGCAGCCCCGCCATGACCGGGGGCTCGGTCACCTCGGC
Organism: Alphaproteobacteria bacterium; assembly: GCA_046269335.1. Classification (GTDB taxonomy): domain Bacteria; phylum Pseudomonadota; class Alphaproteobacteria; order Rhodospirillales; family Rhodospirillaceae; genus JADFXL01. The sequence continues at coordinate 3,197 of JBKACM010000130.1, forward strand.
CAGCGTTCCGCCCTGCACCGGCGCGTCCGCCGGCAACTGGCCGGTCAGGAGCGCCAGGGCGTTGAGGTTCTGGCGCAACTGTTGCTCCAACGGCGCGATGATGGCCCGCTGGATGGCGACGATGCTTTCCTGCTGAGCCACGTCCAAGGTGGTGGCAAGGCCGGCCCGTTCCCGGTCCCGGATGGCCATGAGGCTGCCCAGGGCATTGTCAATGTCAACGCGGGCCACCTCGATCCGGTCCCGGAATGCCAGGACCTGGAAATACGTATTTGCCACCCCGGCCTGGATCGTCAGGGCCACGGTCCGCTCGTCGAACCGGCTGCCCCGGGCGGTGGCCTCGGCGGCTTCCCGCATCGCCGCGTTCTTGCCCCAGAAGTCGATTTCATAGCTGGCGCTCAAGGTGGCATTGTAGGTGGTGGACTGGGTACCCTTGCTCCCGGGGGCAGCCCTGGGGGAGAGATTCGGCTGGTGCTGACGGGTCGGCCCCAGGGAGGCACCGAGATTCGGCAGCAGCGAGGCTCCGGCGATACCAACCTGAGCGTCCGCTTGGCGCACGCGGGCCATGGCCGCCGCAAGATCGAAATTGCCGTCCATGGCCCGACGCATAAGCGTCTCCAGGACCGGACTGTTGAACCGACGCCACCAGTCGACGTCGGGCCAGACCGGTTCGGCCGACTCGGCCCAGGCCGCAGGCACCGCCACTTCCGGACGCTGGTAGTCCTCCCCGACGGAACAGCCAGACAACAGCGCGACGGCGATGACGGCGGCGGCAGTCCCCGGCCGCAACCGACCGGGGCAGGTCCCCTCCCGCCGTGACTTCCCCATCGATGGTCATTCCCCGTGATTTCCGCCCGCGCCATGGTGCCACCGAGAACACCCTGCTGTCGAGACGCAGCACCAACCCCATGGGCGAAAAATGACCGGCTGATACCATCCGCACGAAGTTTCGACTTCGTGCGGAGCGGGTTTCGCTCAGACGCCGCGCAGGCTACCCCTGAATCGCCCGTCGCGGAAACGGCACCACGTTGCGCGAGCCCGAAGATCCATCCGCCGGAAACATCGCGTCCCACGACTCGACTCCGTCCTCCGGACAGTCATCGGGAAAAAGCTCCGCCTCGGCATCGGCGATGGACTGCCTGGCGCAGCCGATCAGATGGGAGGCTTCGACGAAGCCACATTCGGCCGCCCCATGCTGGAAATACTCCAGCGCCGCAAGCAGGGCCGTGACATCCGCTTTCGCGCGCGACCCCGAGGGGCGGTTGAACGTCGTCATACTGAACTTTCTCCAGCGAAGGAATTGAACCCAGTTGTATGCGGGATCAGCGATCGGCGCGGGCACTGCCCTCGTCGGCACCACCCCGACCATGGGCCGCCACCACGCCGCGGCCTACGGGCGACAGCGAAAGGCGGCCTTCGAAAATCATCGTAGGCCCCCCGCAGAACTGTTCCGGGTCCACCAGCCCCACGAGGCAGCCCCGGCCCAGTTCCTGGCTTTTCATCTCATGCGGCGGCATCGGGCTGCTCCCAGAACCCTGCCTTGTCCCAGTCGCCCTCGGGACGAACCAGAACATAGTGTCCGCTTTCCAGGGACAACCGGTCCTGCGGCGGGGGGATCTCCCCGTACATGGGCACCACGGTCTTGCCGTTGCAGTCGAACGACTCGCTGTAAACCGGCTTCATCAGACCACGGCCGATCTTCCCCCAAAACGGCACCAGCTCCTGCAAGGCGTGCCCGTAGAAACGGGTGAACCCCTTTTTCAGGCAGAAATCGATCGCGGTGTCGCCCAGAGCGAACGCAACCCCCTTCTTGCCGTACCGCTTCTGTCGGTATTTCGGCAAAACGGCCAACCGTTCGAACTTGACGAAATCACCAAAATAGCGAACCCGCAAACTTCCGGCAGAGTCTCCGTTCACCTTCGCAAGAAAATGGGTCGCGGTAAAATCGTTTCCGTCCCATTCCTCCGCAAATGGCCACCCCTGCTCCCCAACGTATACTGCGCTTCTGATCGCTATTGCTTGCACGATCTCGTCGAATGTTTTCGCTATTCCTACGCTGAGACATTCACGCATCGTTGCTCTCCGTTTTTCTTTATAGGAACACGATACCGGTTGACGGACCCAAAAGGATAATTCAATTATTTCACTTCGGTGATAGGCAGGCTTATCACGTCCATGCTCGACGATTGGGAATTGCTGCGTATCCTGCTTGAGACGGCACGAGCCGGAGGCATGCGAAAGGCCTCCGAGACTCTGGGGCTGACACAGCCCACCATCGGCAAGAAGCTGGATCGGCTGGAAGAACAGGTCGGGGGGAAGCTTTTCTACCGTACCAAGGCCGGCATGACCCTGACCCCGGTGGGAGAGAACCTCTACCGGATGGCCCAGGAAATGGAGCAGCTTGCCCAGCGGGTTCCCACCATCCACAACCATGCCACGGAGGAAGTTTCCGGACGTCTGCGGCTCGCGGTAACCGACGGCATGGGGGGCTACTGGCTGCCCCAGCGGCTGCGTCGGTTCCACCGTGACCATCCTCATGTAACTCTGGACGTACAATGCGTGGATGCCGGGGTCGAGGTTGATCTAAGTAAAAGAGAAGCCGATATAACCGTAATGTACCATTATCCCACAGCTGACGTCGTCGTGTTGCAAAAATCGACGATGACACTGGCTCCTTTTTGTACAAGGACATTTATTCAGGAATGGGGACAGCCGAAAGATATTGAGGATGTTCTTAATTTTCCAGTGTGTGCGCACTATATGCATTACCGCAAGGAAGGGGGCATGAAGGTCTGGGCCGAGATGCTGGAGCGGCATACGATGGTGGTCTACCGTACTTCCTCCTCCATGGTGCTGGGCAACGTCGCCAAGATGGGCATCGGGGTCAGCCTTCAGCCGATTGGCGTTCTGGACCGCGAGGACGACGTGGTCATGCTCAATCTGAACGGATTTCACAGCTACCTCCCCTTCTTTCTGGTGTGCCACAAGGACGTGAAAGACGTGCCCTCGGTCCGCACCATGCTCCAGTACCTGCAAAGCAACCTGTTCATGGATGACGGGCAGGGCAGCCCCGCCAAGTCCTGGGATTGATTCCATACCCACCTCCCCCTTCCCTACGTATCTGCCGGCTCCATCGGCGACGCCGTTGGTTGCGCATTCAGGTGATAGAAATTCCTATCACGAGAGAGTCTCCCGTTTTTGTTGATTCTAATTTTCCTTCATGCCACCGGCATTCCGGAATATAGAACTGCGCCTGTCTTTTCGTTGAAAACTGCTTCTGACGATGCGGGTGCAGGATGGCCTGACACAACCGACATGAAATCATTGCCCGGGCGGAGGTTCGTGGGCATGATCGTGGCGACGCCAAGACTCGGGAGGAGCGCAAACCACGATGTTGCCGGGGGTAGCGGAAAGACCGCCGTTTCGGTCGGCCCACGCATCCGGCACCGACTGGGCGCGCGTGCTGAAGTCCTGCGTCGCGGACCTTGGTCAGCCGGGCCCGGAGTATGGACTTGGGTTCGTCTATTGCACCGGGTCCCTGGCCGACAACCTGTCCAGCATTCTGCTCTTCCTGCGGCAGACGACCCGGATCAGGCATTGGGTGGGCGCGGTCGGCGTGGGCGTGTGCGGCAGCGGTGTCGAATACTATGACGAGGGTGGCCTGTCGGTGATGGTCGGAGCCTTGCCGGAGGGCTCGTTTCGGATCCTGCCCACTCTGTCCGACGAGGAAACGGGATTGGACGGGGCAACCCTGGGCTGGCTGCCCACGGCCCAGCCCTCCTTCGGCGTGGTTCACGGCGACCCCCGCAAC
>JBKACM010000131.1:0-6969 GCA_046269335.1 Alphaproteobacteria bacterium
CCGCGCGATCGTTCGCGCGCAAGCCAAGGGGCCGGACGGCCCCGCCGGCGATTGAGGGCGTTGATCGGTCACGATCAGCGCGGATTGGTATCATACCAGCGGTACGAGTCAAGGCCTCGTACCGCTGGTATCATTTCTCCGGGCGGGTCTCCATCCGGTCTATTTGTCGTCGTCGCACCCGGGCGATGACGTCGGCTACGCCCTGGGCACCTCCGATGGCGATGGCGTCGGCCAGAGGGGCCAGGGAGCCGGAGAGGGCGCTGGCGGGGATGTCGTTCTGCTGTTTGACGTCGCCAAGTTCCGAGCCGTCGGCGCGGGTCACGTTCCAGTGGATCACGATGTGTTTTTCGTCCTTCCTGTCCTTGATTGGCTCCAGGGTGACGGTTCCCGTTACTTTGAAATCTGCCGCAGCGGCGGAGGCGAGGGCTAGGCCCGCTCTTCGCAGCGAGGCCTGCATGGCCGCCAGCAAAGCCCGGTCTCCCTCTCCGGAAAGTCCGCTCACCCTGGTGACCGCCACTTTGGAGAGGGAAGGTGGCGGAGGGGTCTTACCCGGATTTTCATTGAGCGAGGCGGCGAAGTGACGGGCGGTTTCGCCGATGAGCGTGGTTCTGATGGCGGCGGAGGGGGGCTCCGTCGTCCATTCGGCCAGGGGAAGTCTGAGGCTTCGTGACTCCTCGGCAACGAGGATGTCTCCGGTCTTCAGGGTCCAAACCACCGTTACCAGGGCGACGTTGTCGGTACGTCGGGTTTCGTAGACCAGGGGCTGCAACACATAGCGCATCTGGTCGGCTGGCATGTCGTCACCGACCACGGTGGGGATTTCCAGCGTCTGTAGGGCTTCGGCCATCTGCCGGGCGATGGCGGTTCCGGCCGTTTCCGACAGCCCGTGCGCCGGGCGCACGATGATGCCGAGGGCCGAGCGGGGCCTGACCAGGGGGTTGAGAGGACTGTTTTCGTCGTGGCGAAACGGTTGCGGGATCGAGAAGCAGGCCGCCATCAGGTAGGGCAGAATAAGCGTCGGCACAAGGCTGCGCAGCCGATGCCACCCACGCACGGCTCAGGACTCCCTCGTGATGGCGGACAGGCCGCGTCCGTAGTCGGGCTCTCCGCGCAAGGTGGCGCGCCGATAGCTGAAGAAATGAGTCTCTTCCCGGGCGGTATCCCTGTTTGCCCGGGCCACGGCCTCGACGCCAAGGCGGGTCAGTCGCTCAACCAGGTAGCTCGGCAGGTCGAACTGAAAATGTCCAGCCCGTGGCGAGGGAAGAAAGAAGGCGGCGTTGGCCGGTGTTTCGGCCAGGAACGGGGCCGGGAATTCGGGGCCGACCTCGTAGGAGGTCTGCGCGATGCAGGGGCCGATGGCGGCAACGATCCGCTCCGTTCTGGCCCCCAGGGCAACCATGGCCGTCAGGGTCGCGTCAATCACCCCGCCGATGGCTCCGCGCCAGCCGGCGTGGGCGGCCCCGATCACTCCGGCATCACCATCGGCCAGCAGGACCGGGGCGCAGTCGGCGGTGAGAATGCCCAGGACGATCCCCGGCCGTGACGTCACCATGGCATCGGCCACCGGAGCCTGGTCGCGGGGGAAGGGAGCCTCCACCGTCACCACCCGGGCGGTGTGTTCCTGGCGGACGGTGGTGAGGGCCCCGGCGGGTCGGTCGAGTTTTTCCATTGCCCGTGCCCGGTTGCGAACCACGGTCTCCGGTTCGTCCCTCGACCCCAGGCCGCAGTTCAGCGAGGCGTACAGCCCGGTGGAAAAGCCGCCCTCGCGGGTGAAGAAAGCATGATGGAGGCGTGGAAGATCACCAAGGACCGGAAGCGTGATCATAAAGCTTCTCCCGCGATCGCCCGCCACACCGTTATCGCCTGGTGAGTTTCGGCGACGTCGTGAACCCGGAAAATTCTCACCCCCTGCCCCAGTCCCGCCAGCACCGCCGCCAGCGAACCGGGCAGCCGCTGATCCGGGGGCGGGGCGTTGTCGCGGTCGAGGTGGGCGATGAAGCTCTTGCGCGAGGCTCCCAGTACCACCGGGCGGCCAAGAAGATGCAGCAGCGCCAGCCGGTTCAGAATTTCGACATTGTGCGCCACCGTCTTGCCGAAGCCGATGCCCGGGTCCACGGCGATGCGGTCCGGGGCGATGCCCGCCTGTTGGCAGGCTTCTACCCGCTGGGCCAGAAAATCCAGTACATCCAGGGGGGCAGCCTGATATTCCGGAGCCGCCTGCATGGTTCTGGGCTCTCCTTGCATGTGCATCAGGAGTACCGCGGCACTACAATCCGCAGCCACCGCCATCGAGCCGGCATCCCCGGCCAGGGCGGTTACGTCATTGAGGATGCGCGCTCCCGCCGCAACCGCCGCCGCCATGACGGCGGCATGACGGGTATCGATGGAAACCAGGGCTCCCCGTTCGGACAGTGCCCGCACAACCGGTTCGATACGGGCGATTTCCTCCCCGGGACTCACCGGTTGCGCTCCAGGCCGCGTCGACTCGCCGCCGACGTCGATGAGATCGGCCCCTGCCGCGAGCAACGCAAGCCCGCGAGCGATGGCATCGGAAGGATTCAGGGTGGTCCCACCATCGGAAAAACTGTCCGGAGTGACGTTGACGACCCCCATGAGCCTGGGTCGGTCCATCGTCAGCCCAGCCCAGGGAGGGCAGGGTTCGGTCAGGCGCGTCATCTGCCATGCGATAGAGCCGGCCACTCCCCGACCCTGCGACTCAGCCCATGCCCCCAGTCCGGCCAGAGGCAGAGCGGTGACGGAGAAACCGGGCGAGGTCCGCCGCAACACCTCGCAGCCGGTGAACGCCAGTGCCCCCCCGGCCAGAGGACGACCATACCCGGCTTCGACCGTCAGCGCGGCCGCTTTCCCGGCCACGATTCCAGTCGGCATCAGGTAGTGATCCGACGGAAACCCCCACATTACCGACCCGACCCGGTCCGAGCGGGTCCGAAGGGACTCCGACCCGCCCGGCTCAGGCACCCGGCTGCGGCTCGGGTCCAGGAGGACCGAACCCCCCCGGCGAGGGCTTGCTGCCGGGGGCCCCGCTGGTGGGGACAGAGGTTCTCCGGCCGTTGTCCTTGGGCATGTCGTCATAATCGGTCCGGATCACCGGCTGGCCGGCCAGGAGGGCGCGGATGTCCTCGCCGCTCAGGGTCTCATATTCCAGCAGGCCGTTGGCCAGGGTGTCCACCTCGTCCCGATGGCGGGTCAGAATATCGCGGGCCCGACCCAGGGCCCCATCGACGATCTGCCGTATCTCCACGTCCACCTGCCGCGCTGTCTCGTCGGAGATGTACTTGTGCTGGGTTACGGAATGGCCCAGGAACACCTCCTGGTCCGCCGTGCCGTAAGCCAGAGGGCCCAGCTTGTCGCTCATGCCCCACTCGGTCACCATGCGCCGCGCGATGTCGGTGGCCATCTTGATGTCCGAAGCCGCGCCGGTGGTTACCTTCTCCGGCCCGAACACCAGCTCCTCGGCGACCCGGCCCCCCATGGCCACGGTCAGATCCGCCTCCAGCCTGGCCCGGGAGGTGGAGATGCGATCCCCCTCCGGCAGGCGCATGACCATGCCCAACGCCCGTCCCCGGGGGATGATGGTCGCCTTGTGAACCGGGTCGGAAAAGGCGCTGTGTATCGCACACACCGCGTGTCCGGACTCGTGAAAAGCGGTCAGCCGCTTTTCCTCGTCGCTCATGACCATGGAGCGGCGCTCGGCTCCCATCATCACCTTGTCCTTGGCCGACTCGAACTCGGCCATGGTGACCACCCGCTTGGAACGGCGGGCGGCCAGCAGCGCGGCCTCGTTGACCAGGTTGGCAAGATCGGCTCCGGAAAAGCCCGGCGTGCCCCGCGCCAGGATCTTGGCGTCCACGTCGGGAGCCAGGGGCACCTTGCGCATGTGGACCTTGATGATCTTCTCCCGGCCCAGAACATCGGGATTGGGCACTACGACCTGCCGGTCGAATCGCCCGGGGCGCAGTAGGGCCGGATCCAGGACGTCGGGCCGGTTGGTGGCGGCAATCAGGATGACGCCCTCGTTGGACTCGAACCCGTCCATCTCCACCAGCAACTGGTTGAGGGTCTGCTCCCGCTCGTCGTTGCCGCCGCCGAGGCCGGCCCCGCGATGCCGTCCGACGGCGTCAATCTCGTCAATGAAGATGATGCAGGGGGCGTTCTTCTTGCCTTGCTCGAACATGTCCCGCACCCGGCTGGCACCGACGCCTACGAACATCTCGACGAAGTCCGAGCCGGAGATGGTGAAGAACGGAACGTTGGCCTCGCCGGCGATGGCGCGCGCCAGCAGCGTCTTGCCGGTGCCGGGAGGGCCTACCAGAAGGCAGCCTTTGGGAATCTTGCCGCCCAGGCGCTGGAATTTCTGCGGGTCCTTGAGGAACTCCACCACTTCCTCCAGTTCCTGCTTGGCTTCTTCGATCCCGGCCACGTCCTCGAACGTCACCCGGCCGGTCTTCTCGGTCAGAAGCCTGGCCCGGGACTTGCCGAAGCCCATCGCCTTGCCGCCACCGGACTGCATCTGACGCATGAAGAACACCCATACGCCGATCAGCAGCAGCATCGGGAACCACGACAGCAGGACGCTCCACAGGGTGGGGACGTTTTCCTCATCGGGGAGCGCCGTGATCCGGACGCCATTCTCCCGTAGCGATGCCACCAGGTTGGGATCATTGGGCGAATAGGTGGAGAACGAGCGGCCATCGTTGAAATGGCCATTGAGGGTATTACCCTGAATGACTACGTCCCGAACCTCGTGCCTCTCGACATCCGCCAGGAAGTCGGAAAACGCCAGATTGGACTGTGGCCCGCGTGGCGAGGAGGACTGGAAGAGATTGAACAGCGCCACCAGAAGCAGGCCGATGATGATCCACAGCGCGAGATTCTTGCCCGAGTTCAAGTGCGAGGCCCTTCCCTGGCTCAAGTCCAAATTTCGCGGACGCCACGGGCACCATCGACTTTACCACCGTCCAGGTATTTTGACCCACGGATCAAAACTCGGACAGGCGGTACGCTCAGGTGCCGCGCGGGCTGTACCAATGGGCCGATGAGTCATCTCATCGGCTCACTGATATGACAAGATAATCCCGCTCCGCAACAATACAAGGGACTATGGGCATCTTCAAGGAGTGGTCAACGGCCGTCTGGGGGCGAAAACCACCCGGCAGCCCCCAGCCCGCTTTTCAGCTCCTTCCCGGACATATCCCAGATGCGGCACGGCGAGGACCGTTTCGGTCTCGAAGATCGCCGGCAGAGACAGACATGCCGACATCGGTGGCCGCCGGCTCCGATCGGGAGTGACCTGTCGGTATCCGGCCTCGCCCAGGGCGGCCAGGTGTAGTCCCGGTTCCATCGAGGGTCCGGACGTCACCAGAAAACGCGCGTCCCACCATTGCCGTTGTCCCGGTTGCAGGGGCAACATTCCGGCAATTCGACCTGCCTCGCGGCAGACCAGGGCCGGAGCGCCAGCCTTGGCGAGAATCCGGCAGCCACCCAGGGTTGCTGATATTGATGGAGTGGTCAGCGCCCGGTAAAGCCGTTCCAGCCTTTCCATCCGTGGCGGATAGGGTTGGCCTCCGATACAGGTGATGACGGCGGCCAGGGCTCTGAGACCGATTTCCTCGGCCGTCTCTCCCAGCGCCTCCCGATTCAAGATCGCGAATCCGGCTGAATCCAGGGTCACCGCCCGCGCCAGGGTCTCCGCTACCGCCCGCTCCAAAGCCGCCCTGGCCCGTCCCAGGTGCCGTGTCGCCTCGGCCAGACGCTCCACCGTCACGCCCTCGTCCGCCAGCACCGGCAGGAGCTTTGAGCGTATCCGGACCCGCTGAAAAATCGGATTCTGGTTGCTCGGGTCCTCGATCCAGGTCTGGCCAAAGGTGCGAACGGTCGCCTCCAGCCGGTGGCGGCGCACGGACAGGAGCGGTCGCAGTAGCCGCACGTCGGCCAGGGACACTACCGGTGCCATGGCGGCCAGCCCCGTCAGACCGCTGCCGCGACCCAGTCGCAGCAACAGGGTCTCCGCCTGGTCCTCCAGATTGTGGGCAACGGCGAGATGCAGCACGCCGTGTTCACGGCACCACTGGGTCAGCAGCCCATACCGGACCGTCCGCGCTGCCGCTTGCAGGCCAGCTACCGGTGCTGGCCCCTGGTGGGTAAGCACGTGGTGCGCAATCCCCCGTGACCCGAGCCAGTCCGCGACGCGAAGGGCTTCCTGCCTCGCCTGGGGCCGCAATCCATGATCCACGGTCAGGGCCACCACGCTCCCGTTTCGCTCCCGTGCCCAGAAATCCATCAGCAGGCACAGAGCGAGACTGTCCACCCCCCCGGAAACCCCGACGGCGATCACGACCCCGGACTCGAACGGACTCATCCGCTCCATAAGAGAGGCAAATTCGGCACCACTGACCGGTGCCATCCCATCCTGGGGAGCGTGAGGGGACGAGTCCCCTCGCATCCTACTTGCAGCCCAGGCGGCGCTTCTCCACGGCTTCCCGCTGCTTCACGTCGGGAGCCGCGTTGGGAAACTTGATATCGAGATGATTGAACGCCTGGCAGGCCTTCTGGGGATCTCCCAGACCCGCCAGGGACAGCCCGAGGTCCAGCACGCTGTTCGGGGCCTTCGCGCTCTTGGGATATTTCTCGTAGACCTTGGCGAAGGCCTTTGCCGCCTGGGTGTAATCCTTGCGAACGAAGTAGGTCCGTCCGAGCCAGTACTGGGCATTCCCGGCCTGCGGATCCGTGGGGTGAGTTTCCACGAAGGCCGCCAGGGCCTTTTCGGCCGCGGCGTAGTCGGCCTTCGTCACCAGCGAGAAGGCATGCTCGAATTGTTCCTTCGGCGTACCACCGGGGCGGGGGGCTGCCTCGTCATCGGCTGAGGCACCCCGACCGGCGGAGGGTCCGAAAGCGGCCACAGCGTCTCTGGCTTCGGGGTTGCCGGTCTTTCCGGCGCCGGGCTTGGCC
>JBKACM010000132.1:0-6963 GCA_046269335.1 Alphaproteobacteria bacterium
GTGCCGACGGCTCCCACAGCGACTGGAGCAACGACAGCCAGGGCAACAGCGAAAGCAACTGGAGCAATGCCGACGGCTCCAGCGGCCACTACGAGACCCACGCCGACGGCTCCTACAGCGGCACCTGGAACAATGCCGACGGCTCCGGCAGCGGCTACAGCGACGATGGCCAGGGCAATACCACCAGCGACTGGAAAGGGGCCGACGGCTCGTCATCCCACTACGAGTCCAACGCCGACGGCTCCTACAGCAGTTCGTGGACCAGTGCCGACGGGTCGAGTGGTGCGTCCAGCGACGACGGCAAGGGCAACACCACCAGCGACTGGACGGGAGCCGACGGCTCGACGTACCACAGCAATTCCTATGCGGACGGTTCGAGCAGTTCCTACGGCAATGACGCCCAGGGCAATTCCACCAGCGACTGGAGAGGGGCGGACGGGTCCTCGTCCCACGAGGAATACCATGCCGATGGGTCGTATTCCGGTTCCTGGGACAGCGCGGATGGTTCCCACAGCGACTGGAGCAATGGAGCCGATGGCAGCTCGGTCAGCAACTGGACCGGGGCCGACGGGTCGAACTCCCATTACGAGAGCCATGCCGACGGATCGAGCAGCAGTTCCTGGACCGGAGCCGATGGTTCCCACGCCGACAGCAGCAACGATGCCCAGGGCAATTCCGTCAGCAACTGGACCAGCGCCGACGGGTCGACCTCGCATTACGAGACCCATGCGGACGGCTCCAGCAGCAGCACCTGGAGCAGCCCGGATGGCTCGTCCGGTAGCCAGAGCAATGATAGTCAGGGCAATTCCACCAGCGACTGGCACAACGCCGACGGTTCGAGTTCGCATTCCGAAACCCACGCCGATGGTTCCACCAGCAATTCCTGGACCGGGGCCGACGGATCATCCAGCGACTACAGCGACGACGGCCAGGGCAACACCGTCAACAACTGGACCAATGCCGACGGGTCCTCGTCTCATTACGAGAACCATGCCGACGGTTCCAGCAGCGCTTCGTGGACCGGGGCCGACGGATCATCCAGCGACTGGAACAGCGATGGCCAGGGCAACTCGGTCAGCAACTGGACCGGGGCCGACGGCTCGACGTCTCACTACGAGACTCACGCCGACGGTTCCAGCAACAGCGCCTGGACCGGGGCCGACGGATCGAGCGCCACTTCCACCAGTGACGGCCAGGGCAATTCCGTCGTCGATTGGGTCGGGGCCGACGGATCGACGTCGCATTACGAATCCCATGCCGATGGCACCAGCTTCTCGATCTACACCGCTCCGGACGGAACGGTCACCAGATATTGAGAACCGGGAATGGCGTGATATATCAATCGGGTTGGCCACTGGCGGAACCGGGGTACGTACCGGTCCCGCCGCCCAGCCCCGGCATTTGAAGAATCATACGAGAGGAGCCGTAAGAAAATGGCCAATACTCAACAACAGCCGTCCGCCACTCCGGCCGTACCGGAATTTCCAGGAAAGCAGGCCATCGACAGTCTGCGCAATATGATGGCAAGGCCCACGATACCGACCATGCCGCCGGTACCGGTCCTGTCTTCCCTGCCGCCGCGACCGGAGCCGAATCGGCCCGAGATCCCGGCGATCTTGACCAGGGCAGGCAGGCCAGAGATGCCGCCAGTGCCGACCATGCTACGGCCGGAGCCGCCACGGCCGAAGATTCCGGAAATTCTGACCGCCGCCAGGCCGGAAATACCGTTCGCGCCGGTGCGGCCGGAAATCGTGGTGCCGGTGATCCCGGCGATGCCGCCCCGACCGGAACAGAAGGCCATGCCGGCCCGGCCGGAAGTACCGGAGATCCCGGCAATGCCGCCCCGACCGGAACAGAAGGCCGTACCGGCCCGGCCAGAGATACCGGCGATCCCGGCGATGCCGCCCCGGCCGGAGCAGAAAGCCATGCCGCCCATGCCGGTTCGGCCGGAAATGCCGGCGATGCCGGCCATGCCGCCTCGACCGGAAATGCCGGCGATGCCGGCGATGCCACCGATGCCGATCCGGCCGGAGATGCCACCGATGCCGGCCCGACCAGCCCGGCCCAACTGATCATACCGATGAGCCGATAAATCGACTCATCGTATGGTCCCTGGCCGGGTGCCCACGTCCGTGGGCTTGGCCGCGGCCGCAATGGCCGCTTGATACCGGTGCACAAGCGGGACGATGTGTCAAATATTGTGCTCGCCGGTATCAGACCACAGAAAACGGCATCTTGTCGGACCCGGAGGATTTCTCCGGGTCCGGCGTCCTTTCGGGGTGATTGCATGGGTTCCCTCCCGCCGGTTCTTTCGAAAACCACCGTTCGCGTGGTGGCGTCTGCTTTGCTGTCCTGGTCGGTTTGTGTCCCGGTTCTGGCCAAGAGCCCGGAACCTTCGAAAGCAGCCATCTACCAGTGGTCGGCCAACGTGGCGGTTGTACCGGCGCAAGCCGGGCGGCAACGGGTAGAAACCGCCCTGGTGACCGACAGCCAGGGTCGGGTGTGGCTGTCCTATCTGGATACGGAATACAAGTTTACCCCCGGCGGCAAGTGGCTGGCCTGGCCCCGCAAGGTGGTGCTGCATCAATCCCTGGATCAGGGAAACAGCTTCGGCCCGCCAACGGTCCTTACCGAAATGGGGGGAGACGAGTCCCTGGCCATAGGCAGGGATGGTGCCCTCTACGCCGCCTGGGTCCAGTACTCCTATGATCAAAAACACCAGTTGAAGCAGCGGGTCGCGGTTCGCCGGCTTGAGGGAGGTGCCGAGAGCGGAACCGTGCTGGACTGTCTGCCCGCCGATTCGGAGACTCTTCACGATCAGTCGCACCTCCTTGCCACCGGGGATGGGGCGATTCACGTCTTCGGCACCGACATTCACCCGAAACACCGGGGCAAGCCCCAGCTCCTGCATGCGCGCCTGGACCCGAAGAGCATGACCTGTTCCCGGGGAGAGCGGATCGACAGTGTCGGCCAGCTTCCGCAGGCGGCTGCAACCGACAAGGGAATGGTGGTGGCGGGGCCGGTGGGGTATGTCCGCTCTGCCGATCAGGGTCTTTCCTTCGACCCGGGACCAGGCATGCCGTTCGGGGACAAGCTGGCCCGGGTGGCGGCCGATCCCCGGACCGGGGATATCTACGTCACCGGGGACGCCGGCTGGAACGGCCTTTGGGTGTTCGCGAGCGTTGATGGCGGCCGAACCTGGCGCCGCACCCAGGTAGTTCCTGCCGAGGTCGGCCGGGAATGGCGCTTTCCCGTGGCCCACGTAGACGGAAAGGGACGTCTTCACCTGGCATGGATGGACGACCGGGAGGGCTTTGGGGCCCTTTATCACGCTTTTTCCGAGGATCGCGGCGTGACGTTCTCACCGGCAACCCGAATTACTGACGCGGAATTTACCTTCCCAAAGCGGGCCCCGCCACCACCACCGGCAACCCAGAGCGGGAACTGGGTCGGCGACTACATCAGCCTCACCAGCGTGGGGGAACGGCTGGTGGTGGCGTGGAGCGACCAGCGGGCCGGGCCCGCTTTGGCCACCGTCTACGTCGCCACGGCCCAGTTGAAATAAATTCTGGGGGAGCGCGAGGGGATAAAGCCCCTCGCTTTCTTCCTCCCCTCTCTTCCTGCATCAATCCTCATACACCCCCGCATCCGCCTCCTTGTGGCAGGCGACGCAGTTCGCCTTCGACTTCGCCTTGACCCATTCGGATTCCTTGACCTCGCCCTTGTGCTTGCGCACCCACCAGGACGCCTCGGTAATACGCAAGCTCTCCGCATCGGAGCTCCTGCCACGCCCGGCATGGGCGTTGTAGTAGGCCAGAATGGAATCGCGGACTTCCGGCTTCAGGGTAGCATCCTCGCCGAAATGGCTGCCGAGATTGGCCATGATCCTGCCCCAGGCGGAGGCCGGCAGGAATTCGGCCTGGAATGCCATGTGGCAAGCTCCGCACTCCTTCTTGACCAGGGGATCGGTAATGGGCGTGACCGAATGATCGTCCGCCAGGGCCGGAAAGAATGCCATGACTCCGGCGGCGACGGTCAGAATGAGAAAACGTGACATGATTCCATATCTCCCTTGGGGTTATCGAGCAGACAGGAACGTGATGAAGTCACCCTTTTCCAGCACCGTACACTCGCGGCCGAGAACCCCGGTGCAGTTGCGCAGGAACCACTTTTCAACCTTTTCGGCATCGGTGAACCGGGCCGGGGTCACGGATACCACCAGCGGCTCGATGGGCTTTCCGGCCCGCGTCTGCCCGGCCTTGCGCGGATCCTCACCGTGGCAGGTGGTACAGGAGGGCGTTTCGGCCTTGCCGCTCTTGCTGACGGCCCGGAACAGAGTTTCTCCGCGGGTCGCCTGAAAACCACCGAATGTGGAATCGGCGGTCCTGGCCTGAGCCGCATAGCTCCTCAGAATTGCGTCACGGCCCGGATCAGCCTGGGATGTGCCGGCCAGCCCAGTCCCAAGCAAGGTAATGACGAGAAATGTGACTGACTTCATGGCATGGTTTCCTTTGGAATTGCGATGGATTGATCGGCAAACAGACCGCTTTGAGCGTCCTTGTGACAGGCGGCACAGTTGGCCTTGCCGCCCACGCTCTTGCGGGCAAAGACGGAAGGCTCGATTCCCTCGTGTTTTCGGACCCAGTAGGCGGTGGCGGTAATGCGGCGCGGCTCGGCGGTGGATACGTTCCGGTAACGCCAGGCGGCCTCGGTGTCCCAGGTCTCGGCGGCGTTGGCCTCCAGCCAGGCGGTGATCCTGGCGTCGGAGTCTCTGGAGAGAACGGCATTTTCGCCGAAGTGATCTTCAAGCGTTTCCATCACCGCCCGCCATGAGGCGTTCGGCAACAGGCTGGGATGGATCGGACCGTGGCAGGCCCCGCATTCCTCGGCGTAGAGCGGGTCCATGAGCAGGGGCCTCGGCACCGGTGACGCCAACTTCCTGACGGCAACCACCGCGACGGTCGTGACAAGACAGAGGACCACCGTCATCACGGCCGCCAGGACCGGTCGGGCGCGCCTGGGCTGCGGCACCGGTTCGGAAGCGGGCAGGCGCTTGCGTCCGGTGATCATGGCCCGGGTCAGATTGTCGCGGGTCAACCAGCTTTCCACCGCCACGCCGGCAAGATGGCCGCAGACCATCGCCAGCAGCAGCCACACCAGGGTCTCATGCACCTCCTTGGCGGCGTTCCCCACCGCGTAGGATGCCACACCCTTCAGAAGGCCCTGCTTTTCCTCCCCGCCGAGCACCAGCAGGCCGGTCACCACCAGTCCGACCAGGACCGCGATCAAGGCGAAGATCATCATCGCCCCGGCAGGATTGTGGCCGATGTAATGGGGGGGGGCGCAGCATGGCCACGCCACGCAGGTGCTCGATCACCTTGCGCGGCGGGTAGGCGAAGCTGGCGATGCGGCTGTACTCGGACCCGCAAAAGCCCCAGACGACCCGGAAGGCGATCAACGCCATCAGGGCATAACCGGCCCCGACGTGGACCCCCATCCACCATTCCGGCGCGATAAAACCGGTAAAAACCGCCGCGACCACCGCCGCGACCAGCCCCCAGTGGAACAGGCGCGTCGGCAAATCCCATACCGTGATACCCGCAACGCCCCTCTGCTCGCCCATGGTGCCGCCTTCTCCTCTCTCGTCGATAACGGGAGGAGAATGGCAGGGTCACCCTGAACCGACTCTGAGCGTGGCATTCATCCCGGGTTCATGCCGAGATGGCGACACCCACAACGGCGATCAAATACGGCCCCAACAAGCCGCCATTGAGGCGGCAGGCAAGCCCACGGACGTGGGTGCCCGCCGAGGGACTCTACGGCAGGCCAACTTGTTGACCTGCCGGTACGACTCACGGCTCCGTCGGGATGAACAGACCATTGGCCCGGATTGCCTTGGCAAGGCCGGAGGTCGCCTTTTCCAGGATGCGGATGGCCTCCGCATGCCGGCCGGCGGTGGCCGCTTTTTCTGCTTCCCCGCGCAAAACATCCGCTTCCGACTGCGTCACGGCCGCCTGCTTGGCCGCGGGAGCCGACGGGTCGGAACCGCTGGTCATTTTCAACAGCATGCGGAAACTGTTGTTGCGATCGATTTCGTAGGCATATTCCTCGGCGGGGGTATCGAACTTGAGAGTCTTGACCAGCCGATCCCCCTGACGCACCGAGGCCACCAGGCCCGTCACGAGATCATAGGCCTGGGATACCGACTGCCGTGCCTCGGCCATCCGTCCCGCCTTCACGTGCCCATCGGACTGGGAAAGAAGCGTCTCCACCTGGGCCACGCCCTGCGGATCGGCCTTGTTCTTCTCGACAACGACACGGCGATAGGCATCCAGCAGAGCCCGAACCGACTCCTGCCGGCTCGTGACCGCAGCGGCACCACCATCACCCCTGCCGCTGGTCGCGTACTGTTCCTGGCGCTTGTTCTCCAGTTTCTGGCCAGATCGCGCGGAAACAATCATCGCCGTTGCCTTGTCGTAACTACGGCGAAGCGCGGTCTCGGCCTCGGCAAAGGCACCCTTGGCGAGGGATTCCCGTCCTGTTTTCAGGAGGTCGGTCACCTCTTTGCGGGCCGCTGCCGAATCGGCCGGCTCCTTCTGTTCGGAGGCGATACGGTCCCGGGCTTCCAGCATGGATTGGACCGTTGCCGCCATCTCCTCCAGTCGCCTTTGCGCAGCCGCCGGGTCAGCGGCCCAGGCATCAGGAATCTGCCCGGAAACCGCCAGCGCCAGACCGATGGTCAGTATCCGAAATCCGTGAAGAACCGTTTGAGACATTTCATACTCCCGACAATTTCTATGGCCTACTGATTCTATGGCCTACTGAGGCTCCGGCTTCAGCGTCATCACGTCGCGCCCGTTGATGTTGATCCCGGTCTGGGAAAAATCGATTGCAAACCGGTGATAACGTTCTTTTTTTTCCGTTGTAGCCTTACCAACCACGGTCAGCAGGGCCAGAACCGGA
>JBKACM010000133.1:0-6955 GCA_046269335.1 Alphaproteobacteria bacterium
GCTGAGACCAGGCTCGACCAGAAGATGGTGGGCGCTGGCGATCTGAAGAAACAGAATGTACATCAGAAACGCGGTACGGCTCACCTTTTCCGACAGCGGCTTGGCCCCGAACAGAATCGCCGCCATGGCATACCAGCAGGCGATATGGGCCGCGACGTTGATCTGTTGCGAGGAGTGGCCCATCGCCCACCAGACGACCTTGTACATCATGGTATCGATGTGGCTGATGTAGCCCACCGACCACAGGAGGGTCGGAATCAGGATGATGGCACCGGAGGCGACGGTGAAAATCGCAATGATGCAGGCCACCAGGGCACCAAACGTTACCAGCGGAATGGAGCCCTCATAGGTCTTCTCCTGCTTCGCGACGACCAGGGTGCCGAGAAAGATGAAGCAGGCGATGAGCGCCCCCACCGCGAACAGAATCAGCCCAAGGTAGAAGTCTGGAGCCGCCTTCATTGGCACGTAGGAGGTGAACATCACGCTGGAATCGCCCCGCAGCACCGCGATGTTGGTGATCACGGCACCGGCGAGCATCAGTCCGTAGGCGACCCAACCCATGCCAGGCGTGGCCAGCCGGCAGTTCAGAAGGACCGAGGACGTGAAGTAGAGGAGCGCCACCTCGAAAAAGATGACCCAGACCAGAAGGACGTCCAGGCCATGGGCCGTAAGCGCCAGATAGAACCAGTCGGCAGGCAGAAGGTGGACCGACGGCCATCGGGTCAGGGCGACCCCCAGGCCAAACAGACCGCCGATGAGAAGCGCCACGATGGCGGTGACGCCATTCCACTTGATCAGCTTGTCGGCCGCGAGGTCGACCTTGAACCCCGTCGTCGGACAAACCCTGAATTGTACTGTATTCGACATCGAACCCCCCGGAAACTACTTTTTATCGACGACGAGAATCTTGCCGACCATGGTGTGGTGGCCGATGCCGCAGAACTCGTTGCAGATGACGCTGAACTCTCCCGATGACGTCGGAGTCACGGTGATTACCATTTCGTAATCGGGGTGAACCTGAACGTTGATGTTTTCCGGCTGCAACGAAAAGCCATGCATCCAATCCATGGAGGAGAGGTGGAGGCGGTAGCTCTGCCCCTTTTCCAGCTCCAGGATGGGATACCACTTCCACAGGCTGGCACGCAGGTAGGTATCACTGCCGGCTGGGGGTTCTGGGGTTGGTATCGACTCTGGGAGTCGGGAGTGCCTCCGAGAGGCCACCCGGGCCACAGGAGGCCCTCAAGCTGAGTCAGGCGGCAATCGGGCGCGAGATCGGCGATTATTCGTTCCGGGACGGGACAGGTCAGGTGGTTCGTCTACGGGAGTTTCGCGGTCGTCCGCTGGTGCTGGCGCTGGTCTATACCGCCTGCTCCAACGCCTGTCCTCTGATCCTGAGGAGTGCCAACGCCGCTCTTGAGACGGCGTGGGGCACGCTTGGTGCCGATCGAATGTCGGCCATTGCCATCGGGTTCGACTCCGTACACGACTCGCCGGAGCGCCTGCGTGAGTTTGCCGCCCAGCAGGGGCTTTCCTCGAAGAAGTGGAAATTTCTTGGTGCCGATGCCGAAACCATCCGCAAACTCGCCAACGATGTGGGGTTCGTGTTCTATCTTTCCCCCAAGGGATTCGACCATCTCGCCCAGATTACGGTGGTCGATGCGGAGGGGCGGATCTATCGCCAGGTCTACGGTGACACGTTCGAGGCACCACGGCTGGTCGAGCCGTTGCGGGACCTGGTGAGGGGGGGGTGGTCCGAACCGGTGAGTCTCGATGATCTTCTCACCCGGGTGCGTCTGTTCTGTACCCTCTACGATCCGGTATCCGGACGGTATCGGGTGAGTTATGCCCTGTTTTTCGAGATGTTTGTCGCAGGGTGCGCCGTTGTCGGCCTGTTGTGGTTCTTATTCAGGAACTGGCGGCGTCCCACCGGCTGAAGTCGTCGTCTTTCCAGTATTCGTCGTCTTCCCGGTATGAGGAGTTATCGGCATGCTCGATACCCTGCGCCGTCCCATGAAGCGAGGCCTGTCGCGGATCGAAGGTGGGTTTGATCGCGTGTTCGGCCCGACCTGGAACCCGTGGCGGCAACTGGGCACCATGTCGTTCTTCTTCTACTGGATTGCGGCGGTCAGCGGCATCTACGTCTACATTCTTTTTGATACGTCCGTGAACGGCGCTTTCGATTCAGTCGAGTACATGACTCATCACCAGTGGTACCTGGGGGGGGTCATGCGCAGCTTTCACCGCTATGCCTCGGACGCCATGGTGGTCACCACGCTCCTGCACCTCATGCGGGAGTTCATTCTGAATCGGTATCAGGACGTCCGGTGGTATGCGTGGCTTACCGGAATTCCCATCCTGTGGTTCCTGTACATGTCCGGGGTCAGCGGCTATTGGCTGGTGTGGGACTCGCTGGCACAGCACATTGCCGTCACCTCCATGCATTGGCTCGACTGGCTGGGCATCTTCGGCGAGCCGGTGGCGACGAACTTTCTGACCCGGGGCAGCCTGACGGATCGGTTTTTCACCCTCCTCGTGTTCATTCACATTTTCGTACCCCTCGGCCTCCTGTTTCTGATGTGGATACATCTGATCCGCGTCAACCGGGCCCGCTACAACCCGCCCCGGGGCGTGGTGATCGGCTCTCTCGTCATGCTGACGTTGCTGGCGCTGATCCATCCCGCCGTCAGTCACGTCCGGGCTGACCTAGGCGTGGTGCCCGGCGTGTTGAGTCTCGACTGGTTCTATCTGGTGGGGTACCCGCTGTATGACGCCTGGGGAGCCGGCCCCCTGTGGGTGGTTGCCGTGGGAAGCTCGCTGGTGCTTTCCGCCCTGCCCTGGTTGCCACCGCGTCCGAAGCCGGTGATGCCGGCCCAGGTCACGCTGGATCACTGCAACGGCTGCGGTCGGTGCTTCAACGATTGTCCCTTCAGCGCCATTTCGATGGTGCCCCGTACCGACGGCCGGGCAGTGGCAATTCAGCCCAAGGTCGATCCCGACATGTGTTCCGGTTGCGGCATGTGCATGGGGGCCTGCAATACCTCGATACCGTTCCGTCGTGGTGAGGATCTGCTGACCGGCATTGATCGGCCCAATCTCCCATTCCGGGAGTTGAAGGCCCGGACGGTGGAAGCCATGGCCCGCCTTCGGTCCGTAGGGCGGGAGGGCAGAGTGATCGTGTTCGGTTGTGACCATGGAGTTGACCCGATGGCGCTGGAGGAGAAGGGCGTCGCGGCGATCCGTCTTCCCTGCACCGGCATGCTGCCCCCTTCCTTCATCGAATTTGCCCTGAGCGGGGAGGATGCGGTGGATGGCGTTCTTCTGACCGGCTGTCGTCGTAACGACTGTTTTCATCGTTGGGGGGACCGTTGGACCGAAGAGCGCATCGCCGGTCTTCGCGAACCCTGGCTCAAGGATCGGGTGCCGCGGATGCGGGTGCGGGTGTTCTGGGGGGGCGACGGCGACGGGGAAGCGTTGCGGGAGGCGTTGGCCGGGTTTCGGACGGCGCTTGAAGCGAACCCCGCCGGGTCACTCCCGGCCGTCGCCACCGATGCTGTGGAGTAGCCGGGAGACACGCCAATGGAAACGCATTCCTATCCGTTTCTTTTCCTTCTGGTTCCGATCCTGATATTCGGGCCCGTGTTCGGTCTGATGCTGTGGTCATTCGGAGCGAAGTCGCTGTTCAGGAATTCGCCTGAAACCAGGGACCGCAAGCTTCGCGAAAAACAGGAACGGCAGGCGGACCAGGTGCGGCGCTGCGACGCCGAGTCGGCTCTGGGTCAGACATGGCGTCAGACTCCGTTGACCTATCTTGGTCAGGCTGCCGCCTATGGCGCGTTTGCGGTGACGATCGGCTATTTCTCGTCCCATCCGCAATATCGCACCCTTCCGGACAATACCGGGGAACTCAAGCTCAGTCTCAGCCACCCTGGTCAGCGCAAAGTCCCGTGCAAACAGCGCTCGGAGCAGGAACTGGCCAGGCTTGCCCCCAACATGCGGACGGCAATGGCGTGCGAACGGGCGCGCTGGCCGGTCAGTGTCACCCTGACCGTAGACGGCCAGCCGGTGTTTCGTCAGACCGTGGCCCCCGCCGGGTTTGCCTCCGACGGCGTGTCCAGCTTCTACAAGGTGGTTTTTCTACCTGCCGGCCAGTATCGACTTGTTGCCGAACTCAACGACAATGGCGGGTCGGCAGCGGGGGATCATTTCGAGCAGAATATCAGGCTCGGCTCTGCCCAGGTTCTGGTGGTAGGCTTCCGGGAAGAACCACGGGGGTTCTTCGTGGAGTGATGCCGGCCGTTCCATGAGTCAAATCAAGGGACGGCCGGTATGAATCATACCAGGTGGACCATGGGAATCCTCTGAAGCCGGTAGATCGGGACACGGGCACCCGATCAGAAGAGCATGCCAATTCGCAGCGTTCCGCGAAAGTCCTCATTGAATCCGCCGGTTACCGCAACATCTCGGGCAGCCTGGCCGACAACCATCACCCTTGACGTCAGCAGATGCTGGTATTCGAGCCGGATCTGTTGGGCGTTGGTCTGAAAGCCATTGGCCACATCATCGAGTTTCTGGGTGCCTCCGAATGTTTTCGAGTAGCCGACGGCGATGGTGCTTTTCGGCGTCAACGCATAACGCAACCAAGGCTGCACCTGATGGGACCGCTCCTGGGACAGCGTCTGGCGTCCGGTACCAGCCTCGGAATTGTCGCCGTAGAATGTCGCATCGACAGTCAGGTCCAGCGTGAACCCATCGACGAGTCCCTGCACGAAGCCGACCTGCAAAACACCCTTCCACCGGTTTTCCCCGACATTCAACGTGTCTCCTTTGTGATATGTGCCGACAGGCACGAAAATACCCGTGCCGATCCCAATGTAGCGGTGATCCCGTGGCTGATTAAGCAATCCAAATTGACAGGCAAGAAGTGGATCTCCAAAGCCAATTGCACTTTCTACTTTCTGCCCGCCGATTTTCGCCTGCATGATAGTTCCATAGGGAACGATGATTTGCGGCGACAAGATGATCCCGCCGACGTCTTCATAGTGAACCATTCTGCCTATGGCGAATTTTGATGTCATTGAAGAATCCGGGACGTTCCCGACATCCTTCAGATGAAGATGGGTGCTGTTGCCATACCGGAAGGACACCTGAGCGATGTTGCTGCCATCGGGAAGCGGCTCGTAATCGCCCGGAGCGTTGTCGAGCGCCTTCGCCGGAGGACTCGCGGCGAGTGCCGTGATGCAGACCAGAGTCGCTACCTTCCCGGCACGGCGGCGTCGTGCGGACAGCGCTATCAATCCAGTATCCGCATTCCGTTCACGCTTAGGTAATGCTCTGCCCTGCATACACCGTAACTCCAAGAGTTCCGCACAAGTATCTTGCGTGGAAGGTGATTATTTATGTAAAACCAAGAATGTCAAACGATAACGATCAACTGGCGCAGGGCAGGCTACGCAGCTTTTGATTGCTGTATATCACTTGTCGCAACTTTATTGTTAATTGATTGTCGCAGCCGCGTGGAGCCGCCAGCAGGAGGGCAAAGTGTCCAGAACTGACGATGAGTTGCTGTTCGAACTGATCGGCTTGATCTATGACGCCGCCTATGATCCGGAGCAGTGGACGGTCTTCCTTGATAACCTGGGCGCGCTCATTGATGGGCATGACCTGGTAATCGCGGAGAGGGATGTCAATACGGGTCTTGAGGACGTCCTGGCGAGTTCCAGATGCCCGATGGAAATGAGGGCATTCGTCTATGATGGCCCTTTTGGTGTGAATGATGAGTGGGCTGCCGCCCAGGCCAGAGCCGGGCTGCCTCTTGGCGTGCCGGCGGTGACCGAATCGGCTCTTCCAACCTCGGACCTGATCAAGACGGCGTTTTATAACGACTTTTTGACGAAGTTCGATGCAAAACACGGCATCGGCTTCAACATCGCCCAGTCTTCCGGCAAGTTGCTCTTCAGCGTAGCCCATCGATCGGCCCTCCTGGGTCCATTTGGAGAGCGGGAGCTGTCCATTTATCGTCGGTTGATCCCCCATTTCGCCAGGGCTCACGCGATCAGCCAGAAATTGCTGCTGACCGCCGCGCACCACGACACGACCCTGCATGCGCTCGATTCTCTGACGCATGGCGTGGTCTTCCTGACACATGGCGACAGTGTGCTTTACATGAACAAAGCCGCCGAGGCCATCGTCGCCCTTGCCGACGGCATCGCCCTGGGTTTCAGGGGCGATATCCGCCTCAGCCGACAGGATGACACGAAACGATTGCGAGAACTGATCGACAGGGCGGCACGAGGCAACGATGGCGGGGTGCTGGCCGTGTCGCGCCCGTCGGGTCGACGACCCTTTTCCATGCTGGTGGCACCCACGCCACGGCAGTCACGAATGGCGATCGGCCTGCCGATTCCCATGGCCGTGCTGTTCGTCGCCGACCCGGACGCCGTCTCCATTCCCCCGATCAAGGCCCTATGCACCATGTACGGCATCGGCCGACGGGAAGCCCAGGTGCTCCAGGCTCTGGTGTCGGGCGACCGGGTCGAGGATATCGGCGAAAAGCTCGGCATCAAATGGGAAACGGTCCGCTCGCACATCAAATCGCTGCTGGGGAAAATGGGTGCCGAGCGGCAGAGCGATCTGATCCGCATTGTTCTGACCGCTGCCAACATGTTCCCGGACTCCGAGCGTCATACCTGACGTCTGGGACCGGATCTCCCTGCTGGTTGCACACCACAGCGCGTCAAAATCTTTCGTCAGCTTGCCAGCATTACATTTTTCTCGCATTCCCCCATATGGGGGATGTTGCGCGATCGTGTGCGCCGCACAATCACCCCTATGCGGTCGCCTCTGGGAGCCCCCAATTGCGATCGAACGAAATGGGAAGGTTAGAGCGGTTTCCGACCATGTCGGATACCGCGATAAGCCCGCGCGGCGCTTGAGCGGCCATAGGCAGAGTCTAACC
>JBKACM010000134.1:0-6928 GCA_046269335.1 Alphaproteobacteria bacterium
GCGCGAACGATCGCGCGGGCGCTCAATGCGCCATTCCCAGACCGTGATGAGTCAAGCTCATCTCGGTCTGGTATCATTCCCTCTCCGCACCCCCCTCCTCTCCATCGCCGGACGTGGCCCATTCCTTGATCCGTGCCAGGTGTCCATAGTCCGAATAGGCCGGTGCCATCGCCGGATGCGGCCGGGCCACGTAGGGGGTGGCAGGGTCGTCGAAGACATCGATCAAGGCCACCAGTCCGGCATGGGCCTCCTCGGCCAGTTGGGACGGGTCCTTCCCGGCCGGACGTACCTGCCCTCCCGAACCTCCCCCCGAAAGGCGCCAGTAGCTCAACTCCGAGACCGGGCGCGTGACCACCTTTGGGCCGAACCCACCTCGCATCGCCATCGCGGCCTCCAGGGGAAGCTGCGGGGCATAGCCGGCGGCGACCTCCTTCGCGGAGGGCGGGGAACCGGTCTTGTAATCCAGGATCGCCAGGGTGCCATCCCGCATTTCGTCGATGCGGTCGGCCTTGGCGGTCAATCGGAAAGTTCCCCCGGCGGCGGCGATTTCCAGCCACCCCCGGACTTCGGCGTGGGTGACGATCACCCCGGGACGCCGGTCCCGCTCCGTCGCCACCACCCAGCGGGCGATACGCTCGAGACGTGGCCACCAGAACGCCCACACCGCCGGACGGGCCAGCATCTCGGCGAACTCCTGGCTGCCGATGGCCAGAAACCCGGTCAGCGCCGCCTCTTCCGCCATCGGGTCTGGAACCTCCTGAAAAAACCGTTCCAGCACCCGGTGCATCAGGGTGCCGAAATCGGCATAGCTGGGGTCGGCTTCCAATGGTTCCAGGGCCCTCAGTTTCAGCACGTGACGGGCATAGATGGCATAGGGGTCCCGCATCCAGGTTTCGATTTCGGTGACCGAGAGTTGTCTGGGACGCTCGGAAACCGGCGGACACGGGGCCGGCGGAGCCACCGGAGTAAAGGCCTCCGGCTGGTCCAGCGCCTGAGCCCAGTCCAGCCAGCGACGGGTTTCCCCGTTGTCGTCCAGCGCCCCTTCTCCCAGACCGGCGGCCCGCAGCACCGCCCCCAGCCGCAACAGCCAACGGGAAGGCACGGTGGGGGTTCCCTCCACCCGCACCGCCCGGGTCAACATCACCCTGGGCGCGCAGCAGGCCTGAGCGAAATCGTGGGCGGCCAGGCCGATCCGCCGTTCCGGCAGGGGCAGGCCGAAACTGGCCCGCATCGGTCGGCTCATCCAGGGATCGGCCACACCGGCCGGCGGCCAGGTGCCTTCGTTGAGGCCTCCCAGAACCAGCAGATCGGCCTGTTGCAGGCGGGCCTCCAGCGGCCCCAGGATGGACAGACGGGGATGATCGCCATGACGAGGCCGCACCACCTGACCCGCCATCAGGGCCTCCAGCACTGACGGATAGCTCTCCGGTGCCACGGACGGCAGGTCAAGGACCGCCTCGTACAACTCGGCAGCGAAGCGAGCCGCCATCTCGCCGGCCTCCCCCCGCCACAGACGGGCGGGGCCGGGTTCGGAACTGGTGGCCGCCAGGGATTCGGCGAACACCATATGCGCCTTGACCAAGGCTGACAGCGACGCCTCGGGTTCCCCCACGATTTCGGTCAGGGGAGAGGCGAGAGCTTCCATGCGCGCAAGCCAGTCTTCGAGAACCAGCCTCTCCTCCTCCGGAAGATCCCGCCGGGACGCAAGGGCCCGGCGAAGCCCGGCCAGTCCCGGGGCCGGCCGCGCCCCCCGCAACAGCCGGCGTTCCAATAGCCGCACCTGACGGCGAAAGTGCCCCGCGTCCTGACCGCCAGCCGCCAGCGGATGCTTGCAGGCCGACAGCAAGGCGATCGGGGCGAACCGTTCCGTCACCATCCTGGCGCTCAGGCGCAGAAAAACGCCCGGCGGCGTCTTGCCCAGGGAACGCCCGCCGGAATCGTCCACCACGATCCCCCAGCGTCCCAGCTCCGCCGCCACCCGTCGCGCCAATCCCCGATCCGGCGTGATCAGAGCGGCGGTGCGGCCGGGGTGCTCCACCGTCTCCCGCAGCCTCAGGGCGATGGTCAGCGCCTCCTCACGCGGGCCGGGACAGTCCACGCGCTCAAGCCCCGCCACCGCGGCCGGCGGCAGGGAGCCCAGAGACTGCCAGCGATGGGAGGTCGCCGCCGGCCGCATCGCCTCGGCCACCAGACGGCGGCGGGCCGGGTCGGCACGACCCTCGCGGAGGTCTCCGCCAGCGGGCCAGTCCCGCACCTCTCCCCGCGACACGCCCAGGCGTTCCAGAAGACGTTTCATGCCGAACTGGGGATGCGACTCCTCAAGAATATCCCAGCTCTCGTCGTCCATCTCCCGGTCCAGACCGGGCAGCACCACCGCCCCACCGGGCAGGTACGCCACCACCTGGAGAAGATCGGCGGTGGCCGGAACGCTGCCAGTGGAGCCCGCGGCGAAGACCGGCCCCGACGGCGGCACCGCCTTCCAGGCCGCGGCATGAGCCATGGCGAGACGGTCACGGTGTTCCGCCGCGTCCATCGCCCCCTCGGCGGCCAGAACTCGGGGCCAGTGTTCGGTCAGGATGGTCAGGAACTCCAGCGTCACCTGCCAATGACGGGCCAACTCCGCCGGGACCAGATCGGCGAGACGCGAGAACGGCAGCCGCTCCGTCTGCACCTGATCCAACAGCCGCCCCAGTTCCTCCGCCAGCCGTACCGCCTGATCCAGGCTTCCCCCCTGCCCCGCCCGGATCAACCGCGCCAGCAGGAGACGCCGCCGCAAGGACGTCACTACCGGCGGCAGATCCAGCCCGGCCCCGGTTTCGGTGAACGCGGGCTCGTCCTCGTCCAGATCGCCAAGGGTCATCAGACGGGGCAGCAGCATCGGCCGCCCGCCCCCCTGGCGCACGAAGGCTTCCGACATGGATCGGCAGGCCCGCCGGGTCGGCAGAAGCAGGGTCACCCGCGACAGGGACAGCGGCTCCCTCTCGACCCGGGCCAGAATTCCCGCCGCCAGGACATCGACGAACGGCAGGTCCGGAGCAATGGTGAAGACAGCCGGGACGGGCAGAGACACAGGCCTCACCCGGTCACGAAGTTGACTTCCCGGAGCCAGCCATCCACCTGTGCCAGAGCTTCCGGTGTTCCCACGTGGAACCAGGCACCGTCATGGACGATCCCGTACAGGCGCCCAGCCTCGATGGCTCTGTCGAACAGAAGATTGAGGGAAAATGGGCCGTCCGGAGTCTCCGCGAACAGGCGCGGATGGAGAATCTGCACCCCCGCGAACAGGAACGGCGCGACTTCGTGTTCGCCCCGCCGGCGTATCCCACCCACCGGGTCCAGAAAGAAATCGCCAGGACCCTCGTAGCCGTAGGCTGAAATGCACGAATGCAGGAGGAGAAGCGAATCCATCGTCGCATCATCCCAGATATCGGCCAGCCGGGTCATGGCCGGAATGGCCCCGTTGAGCCACAGAACATCGGCGTTGGCGACATAGAACGGGGCCTCGCCCAGGAGCGGCAGAGCCTTCCTCACCCCGCCGCCGGTCTCCAGCAGCAGGTCGGTTTCGTCGGAAAACAGCAGATGCGGCGTGGTGCGACCCTGAAGATGCTGGCGCAGCACCTCCGCCTTGTGGTGAAGGTTGACGACGCAGGTTTCCACCCTCGCCTCGGCAAACCGGTCCAGAGCATGGTCAACCAACGCCCGGCCCGCCACCGGAACCATCGGTTTCGGAATGGTGTCGGTGATGGGACGCAGACGCCGCCCCAGTCCGGCCGCCAGTACCATGCCCCGCCGGGGCCGCTTCCCGCCGATCATGTCGTCCCCTTCGGGTACGGTGGTATCCTTCGCAAGGGCGGTGGGATGTGACGATCGACCCAGGCCGCAACCCCCGCCAGCGCCGGATGCGCCAGAGCCGCTTCCAGCAGGCGCCACACCCTGGGAATGTGCCCCAGATACACGGGCTTGCCGTCGCGCACGCACAACCGGGTAAAGATGCCGATGACCTTGGCATGGCGCTGCGCCGCCAGCACCGCCCACGACGCGGCGAACGCTTCCGGATCGAGATCGGGAAGAGCCGTCAGGTAATGCGTCTTCATCTCCCGGATCAGGGTCGGGTCGATGTCGCGCCGCGCATCCTCCAGCAGCGACATCAGGTCATAGGTCAGAGGCCCCGCCACCGCGTCCTGGAAGTCGAGCAGGCCGCAGCCACATATCCCTGGCCGCTGGTCCAGTCCCATGAGGTTGTCCACATGGAAATCCCGCAACACCAGGGTGTCGGGCACGCCACGGGCCACAGGCCACACCGCCGACCACGCCGCATCGAAACTCTGGCCCAGGGCGTCATCCAGGGGAGCCCCCTCCGTGACTGCCGGCAGGTACCAGTCCACCAGCAGGCGCGCCTCGGCCAAGAGCCGCTGGTCATCATAGGGGGGCGTCCCGTCGGGAATTACCTGGGAAAGGGGACGACGGTGCAGATCCACCAGCACGTCCACCGCCAGCCGGTAAAGGGCCGCCTCGTCGGCACCGCCGGCCAGCAGGCGGGTATAGGTATCGTCGCCCAGATCTTCCAGCAACAGAAATCCGGCCGTCTCGTCGGCGGCATGGACCAGCGGCACACTGTAGCCCAGAGCGGCCAGATGACGGGCAATCCTCAGGAAGGGACGCACATCCTCCTGGGGAGGGGGAGCGTCCATCAGTACCGCCCGGCGACCTTCGTTCTCGATACGGTCATAACGGCGGAACGAGGCATCCCCGGCCAGTGGCCCCCGCCGGGCACCACCCCAGCCGGCTCCCTCCAGAAACCGGACAATTCCCCGCTCCCGATCCGAAGCCCGCGTGGTCATCGTTCCTCCGCCATCGCCTGTTGCAGTTCCGCCAGTCGCAGCCGCCCCCCACCGATGCCTCTCACCTGGGCAAGACGGGCCTCCCCCGTCCCGGCAAGGGTCAACGACACCACCAGCCGATGCGCCGGAAGGAGAGGCCCCAACCGCTCCGGCCACTCCATCATGACGATCCCCTCGGCCAGAGCCTCCTCCAGCCCCAGTTCCACCGCCTCTTCGGGATGGTTCAGGCGATACAGATCGAAGTGCCAGGCAACAAGTCCCGACGGGATATCATAGGTCTGCACCAGAGTGAAAGTGGGACTGGGAACCTCTTCCTCGGGCCCAAGCCAGGCCTGCACCACGGCGCGGGCCAGGGCCGTCTTGCCGCTGCCCAGATCCCCCTCCAGGGCCAGGACATCCCCGGACCGCAACACCCGAGCCAGCGCCCGGCCCAGCGCGGCCACAGCCTCCAGGTCCGGAAGCGGCACTTCAAAGCCGTCGGAAGCGGTCATCCCGGCCAACCCGAACCACCGGCCGCCGCGCGAGGGACACACCAGCGGGGGCCGTCTCTCCCCGCCGACGACAGGTTCCCCATCGTGACCTATCGGGAAAGGTCAGCTGAAACCAAGCAGCGTATCCACCTCGCAGATGACCATCAGCTCGGACTCAAGGCGCACGACACCGGTGGAGATGGTGCGCCAGTGCTGGTTCAGGGTGGAGGGATTGCTCTCGATCTTGTTGGTGCGCAGGCTTTTCACCTCGCCGACCGAGTCAACCATGAGGCTGTACAGCTCGTTACCCTGCTCGACGGTCACGCACATACGGGGCTGATCCCCAGGCGCGCGGGGCAGGCCCAGGCGGGTACGCACGTCGATCACGGTCACGATCCGCCCCCGCAGATTGATCGCGCCCGCGACCTCCGGCGGTGCCAGGGGAATGTGAGCCACGTTCTCCGGTATCAGGATGTCCTGAACCCGCTCGATCGGAATGCCGAAAAGCTGCTTCTCCACGTAAACGGTCACGAAGACCTGCTCCTGAGCCTCGGAGGCATGTGCCAGGGCCCGCTGCTCCCCAATGGGCGTCAATTGGTTCATATCCGCCGTCTCCAACCGTTACGTACCCCGGCGCATTCCGTCCCGCGCCCTCGGCGCGTATTGTAGCAACGCACCGGACTCGACACAAGGCCGCGATTTCGACCTCGGCCCTGACACCCTGGCGGCGCTCTGCGCAGCCGATTTCGCGCATCTCCCGGAAGAGAAGACATGGACACGAACCACGGCGGATCGTGGCTACGACGGACCGGCCGTCTCCAGGGACAGAAGCCGGGTTACGTCCCTTGCGCCATGAAGGACGCGGACAATCTCCACCACGCCAGTCCCGTGACGATAGAACACGATGTGGTTGCTCACTGGCAGGCTACGCAGTCCCGGGGAGAGTTCATCGCGGCTCGTCCCCAGCAACGGGGTCGTTTCAAGCAGGGCGATCTTCGCGGCGATTTCGCACAAAACCCGGTCAGCCGCAGACGAACGGTCGGC
Organism: Alphaproteobacteria bacterium; assembly: GCA_046269335.1. Taxonomy (GTDB): domain Bacteria; phylum Pseudomonadota; class Alphaproteobacteria; order Rhodospirillales; family Rhodospirillaceae; genus JADFXL01. The sequence goes on from JBKACM010000134.1 coordinate 6,356, forward strand.
CGCGATGTATTCCCAGATTTCCAGCAGGTCACGGCGGGCAAGTCGTGAGCGGACGATGGGCGGCATCCGTTACGGCACCTGCCGTTTCCGGGCATGCGCCTCCCGCAGGATATCCTCGATGTCGAACGCCTGGCTGTCTCCTGCGTCAAGCTCGGCAATGCCGGCGAGGATGTCTTCCCGTAGCGCGACAAGGCGGGAGGCGTCATCCTCGATTGGCTCGGCGGTCACACGAAACCGTGCGCCGGGAAGAGGCCGTGTTGGAAGCCGGGCAACCAGCGTCGGTGGCAGGTCGGTGGCCGGCAGGTCGACGGTGACTCTCTGTGCCATGGGGCGTGCCTTCGTTCTCATGAGGGCACTATAGCCGGTTCCGCCCGATTTGTCGTCGATTCCCGCAGGGGGTCCAGTGGAAGTACCACTTCCCGCCGAGACGGTGACACGAGGTGCCGCGCGGGCTTGATACCAACGGCACGAGGCAAAGCCTCGGACCGTTGGTATCATACCAGTCCGAGATGAGCTTGACTCATCACGGTCTGGGAATGGCGCATTGAGCGCCCGCGCGATCGTTCGCGCGTA
>JBKACM010000135.1:0-6900 GCA_046269335.1 Alphaproteobacteria bacterium
TGGTAAAGCCTGCGCGGCGCTTGAGCGGCCGTCTGTGCGTATTTTGACCCTGGGTCAAAATATCTGCACGGCGGTATCAGGGGAGCTTCCCAACTCCACGGATCACCGGCAGCAATTCCTTGAGGACCCGGCGGTAAAGCTCGCGTTTGAAGGACACGATCGTCTCGGTCAGGTTTTCCGGTTCCGCCCACCGCCAGCGGGAGAACTCCGGGTGCGGGCCAGAAATGTCAATATCGGCATCGCTACCGGTAAAGCGCAGAACGAACCATTTCTGTTTCTGTCCCCGATAGCGTCCGTGCCAAACCTTGTCCGCCAGGTCGGAGGGTAGGTCGTAGGCGTACCAGTCGGCACTCTCCCCAACGATGACGGCCTTGTCGGTTCCGGTCTCCTCCCGCATCTCCCGCAGGGCTGCCACGGCCGGTGACTCGCCGTCGTCCACCCCCCCCTGGGGCATCTGCCAGGCCGGTTCCTCGGTGTCGATCCTCTGTCCCACGAAAACATGACCGTCGGCATTGATCAGAATGATGCCGACACCAGGACGATAGGGCCGCATTTCGATGGGTAACAAAGGATGATGAGACTTCATTTCTTCTCCGGAAGCGGTGGGACGACCGCGGAAAGGGGGGCCAGCGTCACTCCCTTGCCCTCCATGGCTGCGACCCATACGGTAATACGATCAAAGGTCACGGGTAGAGGAGATGCAAGGCCGATGGCCCGCTTCGACGCCCGCGCCTTGGCGGTCAGGGCGTCCAGCCGGGCGGAAATGGCGGAGGCAAATGGCCGTTCATCGATGGTGATGTCGGCAACGGCATGCGGCAGGCCCACCGGAGCACCGCCAGCGATTGTCCCCGTTCCCGTGGCACCGTTGTCCAGATAAAGCAGCCCTCTCTGTGCCAGGACCATCAGAACCGGCAGGAAATGAGTGGGCATGGTGAGAAAACGTGACCCCATGTTGGCCACGATGCCGATATACCCCGTGCTGCGCGCCAGCGCGGTTTCCAGACGTTCGATGTTTTCCTGCGGAGACAGTACGGTCAACAGACCGTAGGGTCCGGGGTCCAGAACCGGATAGTTGCTGGGTTCCATGGGCATATCGATCAAGACCTCATGGCCCCGGGCGCGGGCCCGTTCCACCCACCGTTTCAATCCGTCGGCATAGGGACTGAAGGAAAGAGTAATCTCCGCCGGCAGCCGCTCGATCGCCGCTTCAGTGGCGTTGCGGCGAAGTCCAAGGCCTGTTACCACGATCGCGACCCGCGCCCGTCGGGCGTCCCCTTCAAAGGGACGAGCGTAGGATTTCCAGGACGCCTCACCTTCCGGGCCGATGACCGGCAGCGCGCCCTGCGGTGTTTTTGCCGACAGGCGGGCGATCGGAGCGGGGGTCAAAGGCTCGCTCTTCGGAGGAACCGGCAGGGCGTCGAACTGGGGAATCTTGCGATCCTGCTCCGGCACCATCTGCGGTCCGGCCGGTTCGGCCACCTTGATTCTCCCTCCCTGCGAATCAGGAGCCGGCACGGATTCGGCGGCTGGCTCGGGCGGAGGTGGAGAATCGGAGGAGGGTTTGGACGCCGGAGGCTTCTGGGCCGGCTGTCCGCCATCCGCAGCCACGGCAGCCGGCCCCGGCGCGTTGGTTGGGGCCGAGGGTTGAGACGGCGGAACCTTCCTGTCGTCTGTGGCCGGCGGGGGCACCGCCCCATCGCCGCCTCCAGCCCCCGCTGCCAGCCAGGGTCGGCGACTGGCGGAGCGGTCGGAGTCGGAAACATCCCCTCCCTTGGGGGGGGTAATCAGGCTTTTTTCCGGATTGTCAGAGCCAAGTTTCGGAGGCATGGGGGCGCTGACCACCGCCGCGGTCCTGGGGCCGTTGATGACGACCTCCTCGTCCCGTCCTCCCATGAACCAGTAGCCCAACAGACCGCCGATCAATCCCACACCGAGCAACACCGCCCCGATGGCAGGCCAGTTGACCCGTGGGCCACCCTCCTCATCCTCGTCGTCCGCCGCCTCGCCTTCGCCGTCCTCCAGGGCGTCACGGCCGCGCAGACCGAAGATGGCCCCGATCAAGGACGGCGGCTTCTCCTCATCGGAGTCGTCGTCGTCGAACATATCATCGTCCGAACCACCCGACCGTCCAAAGGGAAGCTTCAATTTCACGTTCGCGACCGGTTAGCTGTATCGGTTTCCGCGACATGGGCCGCGCCGCCCAGGACAGGGAACACCGCCCCTGTCCACTCAGAAATACACCACACCGCCAACGCGCTCAGTTGGGGGTCTTCGACAACCGATACAAGGACAGACTCCGCAGGATGTCGAAAGCCCTGGCAAGCTGGTAATCATCCGCAGACCCTAATTTCGGCCCGCCCTCAAGAGAGTCCATCACGGAGGGCTTGTCCTTGCCGTCCTTGCCGTCTTTCTCCTTGAGTTCCTTCTCCTTGAGCTCCTTCTCCTTCAGTTCCTTCTCCCTGGCCTCTCGCGCCCTTTCGCGCTCCTTCTCGCGAGCCTCCCGCGCGGCGTCGGTGGCGCCGGTGGTCGGATTGGACAGAGCATGGCGAAGCTCGGCCTCGCTCCTGGGATGGCTGCTGCCGGGGATCACCTCCAGCTTGGCCTGCTCGATCACGATGTCGGGTTCGATGCCTACCCCCTGGATCGACCGCCCCGAGGGCGTGTAATAGCGCGCGGTGGTAAGGCGCATGGCACCACGGCTGGGAAGGGGAATGATGGTCTGCACCGACCCCTTTCCAAAGGAACGGGTACCAACCAGAATGGCGCGATGATGGTCCTGGAGGGCTCCGGCAACGATTTCGGCCGCGGAGGCCGAACCGTCGTTGATCAATACCACGATGGGAAGGTTGCGAATCTGATCACCCTTGCGGGCGTTGTATCGTTGGATATCCTCCGGGCGACGAGAGCGGGTGGAGACGATCTCGCCGTGATCCAGGAAGGCATTCGCGACCGCAATGGCCTGGTCTAGCAATCCCCCCGGATTGTTGCGCAGATCCAGAACGACCCCCTGAAGCTTGTCGCCCTCCTGGGCCTTGATTTCCTTCAGAGCGTTGTTCAGCCCGGATTCCGTCCTCTGGTTGAACTGGGTGATACGGATGTAGCCGACACCCTTTTCGATACGGGAACGAACCGACTGGATCTTCACCACGGCACGGGTCAGGGTCAGCTCGAACGGGCTCTTGCTTTCGCGCCTGACGGTGAGACGAATGTCCGAATTGGCGGGACCGCGCATCTTCTCGACCGCCTCGTTCAGGGTCAGCCCCAGCACGGCCTGGCCGTCAATGTGCGTAATGAAGTCCCCAGGCCGGATACCAGCGCGGGAGGCCGGCGTATCATCGATCGGCGAGACCACCTTGACCCAACCGTTCTCCAGCGTCACCTCGATGCCAAGCCCACCGAACTCGCCCTCGGTCTGGACCTGCATCTCCTTGTAGCTCTTGGGATTGAGATAGCCCGAGTGCGGGTCCAGGGACGAAAGCATTCCGTTGACGGCATTTTCAATCAGCGTCTCGTCACTGACCTCGTCCACGTAGTCGCGCCGCGCCCGCTCAAAGACATCGCCAAACAAGTTCAAAAGCCGATAGGTATCCGTATCACTCTGCTGAGCGGCAAACCCCGACACGGGGACGAGCCACAGGGACGCGCCAAGCGCGAGTACAGTCTTTCGTATCATCCGCGATTGTTACCTTTATGTGCCGTCAACCATTGAAGAGGATTAATGGGCTGGCCTTCCCGGCGCAACTCCACATACAGGGTCGGTTCGCCGTCACTTTCAACTACACCTACCGGCTCTCCCGCCACAAGGTGCTGGCCCACCTCGGTATCCATCCTGGCCATCCCCGCGAGGAGCGTATGATAGCCTTCGCCGTGCTCGATTATCAAGAGTTGCCCGTAACCCCGGAACGGACCGGAGAATACGACCACGCCATCATAGGGCGCAATGACCTGGGCCCCGGGCCGGGTCCGGATGCTGAGCCCCTTCGAGGCCAATCCGGTTTCGTTGACCTGACCAAACCCGGTGATGACACGACCCCGCGCCGGCATCGGCAACTGACCTCTAACCGAACTGAACGGACGAGCCGGTTTCGCCGTACCGGAAGTGGCGGCCTGTTCCTTCATTCTGGCCGACTTGGCCGACGCTGCCGCCATTTGCTTGCGTTCTTCCAGCAGGCGCCGCCCTTCCTCCCTGCGTCGCTCGTCCGCTTCCCGAAGCAACTGCTGCTCCGCCTCGGTCCTGGCTGCGGCCAGCCGTTCCGCCGCCAGTCGCTGCTCCTCGGCGATCCGCGCCTCTTCCAACCGGCGTCTTTCCTCCTCCAGGCGTCGCTCCTGAGCCTGTCTGACTTCCTCCGCCTTGCGCCTTTCCTCGGTCAGCCGTCGTTCCTCGGCGACACGACGACGACGTTCCTCCTCCAGGCGGGCCATAAGGTCGCGAAGGTCGCCCGCTTCCCGGGCCAGTTCCCGCACCCTGCGGGCGGACTCCCGACTGCGGTCTTCGGCTTCTTTCTGGAAATGGACCTTTCGATCGAACAGATCCGCAAGCCTGGCATGCTCCAGGGAAAGACTGGTGGTAACCGTGGCAATCCGGTCCCGATGGGCGGCAATCTGGCCGCGCAAGGCGGCAAGATCCTGCAACTGCTTGCGCACGGCATGAGCCGAAGCGTCAATCTGAGGAACGGCGGCCCGCAGCAGGATGGCGGTGCGAACCGTGGCGGCCGGGGCCAGGGGTTGCGCAATCAGCGCCTCCGTCGGTCGCCAGGCCAGACGCTCCAGGGCCATCAGCACCCGGGTGGTCTGCTCGCCACGGCGCGTGAGAGCGGCGCGCAGACCCGTGCGCTGGGACTCCAGGGCGGCAATCTTCCCCTCAAGCTGGGTCAGATGATCTTCCTGTTCCTGAACGGCGCCGGCCGCCTTGACCAATCCCTCCTTGACCTGAGCCAGGTCATTGGAAAGGGACTGCGCCTCCCTCTGATACTTTTCGTGTTCCTGCTCCCTTTCCTGGAGAGCTTTCTCGATACTGAGAAGCTGGGCGGCAGCCGGAGCCGTCTCGTCACCGGAGACAGATCCGGTCCCGCCTCGGACCGGCTCCGCCCTCGCCGGCACCGATCCGGACACCACGGCAACGATCATCTCCAGCAGAAAAACGGAGACGACCACCGCGGCGCGACACGCAGGAAGGAAATCACGGTCCGCAAAGATCGCCCTAGGCATGCACCATGCCGCAACCACAACCGCCGCCGGTTCCCGCCTGCACGAGGAGGGAGTTTCCCGTCATCTCCGCGGGTTGAGGCACATTCATAAGGGCAAGCAAGGTCGGTGCGATATCGGCCAACCGCCCGTTCCGGATCGAGCCAACCCCATCCGGAGGATTGACCAGGACCGCCGGCACCGAGCCAACGGTATGGGCGGTGTGGGGTTCCCCGGTCACCGGATCGCGCATCATCTCGCAGTTTCCATGGTCGGCGGTGATCAGCATGACCCCCCCCACCTTCTTGATCGCGGCCTCCAGGCGGCCAAGAGAGGCATCCACGGTCTGGGCCGCCGTGATGGCCGCGGCGAGGAAGCCGGTATGTCCCACCATGTCGCCATTGGCGAAGTTGGCGATGATGACGTCGTATTTGCCGGATTCGATGGCCCCCACCAGCTTGTCGGTCACTTCCGGGGCCGACATCTCCGGCTGGAGGTCATAGGTCGCCACCTTGGGACTGGGAACCAGGATACGATCCTCGCCGGGATAGACCCGCTCCTCCCCTCCGTTGAAGAAGAACGTCACATGCGCGTACTTCTCGGTCTCGGCGATACGAAGCTGGGTCATGTTCCGTTCGGAGACCAGCTCCCCCAGGATATGACTGAGGTTCTGGGGCGGAAACAACGCCGAGAAGAACTTGTTCAGGTCCTTGGAGTACTCCGCCATGCCTAATCTTGCGGCAAAGTTCACGACCCGATTGCGCACAAAACCGTCAAAGGCGGGATCGGCCAGGGTTGTCAGAATTTCCCGGGCACGATCGGAGCGGAAATTGGCCATCAGGATCCCGTCGCCGTCCTTCATGCCCTGGTAGCCGCCGATCACTGCCGGAAGCACGAACTCATCGGTTTTTCCATCGACGTAACTGTTGGCGATGGCCGTAATGGCATCAGGTGCCGGGATACCCTTCCCTTCCACCAGTGCCTCATAGGCCTTCTGAACCCGGTCCCAGCGCTTGTCGCGATCCATGGCGTAGTAACGGCCACTGACGACCCCAACCTTCACGTTGGGCAGGCCAGCGGTATCGGCCAAAAGCTTCGCCGTGTATTCCTTGCCGGAAGAAGGAGGCGTGTCGCGGCCGTCAAGAAGAACATGGAAAATCACCGGTACGCCCGCTTTGGATATGGCCTGGGCCAGGGCCACCATATGATCCTGATGAGAGTGGACCCCCCCTGGAGACACCAGCCCCATAAGGTGACAGCTCCCTCCGCTGGCCTTGAGGGCCGCGATAAAGGTCTGAAGCTCCGGCTTGGCCGCCAGAGAGCCGTCAGCGGCGGCGGTATCAATCCGGGGCAGATCCTGCATAACCACCCTGCCGGCCCCAAGATTCATATGCCCTACCTCCGAATTGCCCATCTGACCGTCCGGAAGACCGACGCTCAGGCCGGAAGTCTCGATCAGGCTGTTGGGGCAGGTCGCAACCAGCCTGTCCCAGACGGGCGTTTTGGCGATGGCGATGGCATTGTCGTCGGTTTCGGCGCGATAGCCCCAGCCGTCAAGAATGCACAGGACGACGGGGCGCTGCGGAGCTTGGCCTGGCGTTTTTGATGATCTGATTGTAGGCTAGGATGCCCATGGCGGTTGTAGCCAAAACACTCCTGCCCTTTCTCACCCGTCCGCCCTTCGTGACCGAAACCTTGCAGGCACTTGGCATCACC
>JBKACM010000136.1:0-6870 GCA_046269335.1 Alphaproteobacteria bacterium
ATAGTTCTCAAAGTCAAGCAATTCCCGCGACAGCCATAATTAGACCAATTGTTGCACCGCAACCAGAAACTGGCATTCACGTTCCTCGGATGTGTGGAGAGACAAGGTTCATACCCCCGGGAAAAGGCGAGCTATGTCACAGGCTCTTCGTGGGAAAAGCCCTCTACGCTATCACTTTTTTTTACGATCGACGTCCAGACGGGTAGACACGGCAGGCCAATGTGGTTAGGGTCTCGGCAAATTCGGTAGCCGTGAGGAGCTGTAGTGTCCATCGTTTTACTCGCCGGCACTGGACAATACCGGAGATCACCACCTGATTTCGTCTGCGGGCACCCGATGTCCTTGTCCGCGGAACCCTTGGGGGGAGGGAAGCCGTAGAAATGGAAACAATCACAACCGATATCGCCATAGTTGGCGCTGGCGGCGCGGGTTTGCGTGCCGCGATCGCGGTTGCGGAGGCGGACCCGAGCCTTCGCATCGCGCTGATTTCGAAGGTGTATCCCATGCGCAGCCATACGGTTGCCGCCGAGGGAGGTGCCGCGGGCGTCATCAAGCCCGATGACAAGCTCGAATACCACTTCCACGATACCGTTGCGGGTGGCGACTGGCTGACCGACCAGGACGTGGTGCAATACTTCGTCGAGACCATCCCGAAGGAACTGACCCTGCTCGAACACTGGGGCTGTCCCTGGAGCCGCGAGCCCAATGGCAAGGTCGCCGTCCGTCCCTTCGGTGGCATGAAAATCATGCGCACGTGGTTCGCCGCCGACAAGACCGGCTTCCACATGCTTCACACCCTGTTCCAGACGTCTATCAAGTATCCGTCCATCCAGCGGTTCGACGAGTACTATTCCACCGATCTGATGGTGGAGGACGGACGCTGCACCGGCGTAACCGCCATTGAGATGCGCACCGGCGTCATGAAGCTGTTCAACGCCAAGGCCGTGATCATCTGTTCCGGCGGGGCCGGGAAGATCTTTCCGTTCACCACCAATGGCGGCATCAAGACCGGTGACGGCATGTCCATGTGCTATCGTGTCGGCGTGCCCCTGAAGGACATGGAGTTCGTCCAGTACCACCCGACCGGCCTGCCCATCACCGGCATCCTTCTGACCGAAGGCTGCCGTGGCGAAGGCGGCTACCTGGTCAACAAGGACGGCTACCGTTACCTCCAGGATTACGACCTGGGCAAACCCACGGAAAAGCCGGTCCTGAAGTCCATGGAGCTTGGTCCTCGCGACCGTCTCAGCCAGGCGTGGTGGCACGAGCAGCGCAAGGGGCGGACCATCAAGACCCCGCATGGCGACATGGTGCATCTGGACCTGCGCCACCTGGGTGAGAAAAAGCTCAACGAGCGCCTGCCGATGGTCCTGGATCTCTCCCGCAGCTACATCGGCGTTGACCCGGTCACCCAGCTCGTGCCGGTTCGTCCGGTGGTCCATTACATGATGGGCGGCATCCACACCAATATCGACGCGGAGACCCCGGTGAAGGGTCTGTACGCCGTGGGCGAGTGCGCCTGCGCCAGCCTCAATGGAGCCAACCGCCTGGGCTCGAACTCCCTGGGTGAGCTTCTGGTGTTCGGTGCCCGCGCCGGCAAGAACGCCGTCACCTACATCAAGGGTGAGGGCGGAGACCTTCGGGCCAGCGCAACCGCCAAGCTGGCGGCTGCCTCCAAGGACCGGGTCGATACCATCTTCCAGCGCGCCAACGGCACCGAGACCGTGGCCGGCCTGCGCAAGGAGATGAACGATACGCTGGAGGAGGGAGCCGGTATCTATCGCACCGAGGCCGAGCTTCAGGACTCCGTCAAGAAGATCGACGACGTTCGGGCGCGCTTCACTCAGGTCAGCTTCAAAGACAAGAGCAGCGTCTTCAATACCGACCTGATCTATGCCCTGGAGCTGGGCTCGATGCTCGATTGCGCTCAGGCACTGGTGCACGGTGCCCTGAACCGCAAGGAATCCCGCGGTTCTCACCAGCGTCTCGACTACGAGAAGCGGGATGACGTGAACTTCCTCAAGCACACCATGGTATACCACACCGGCATCGGCGCACCGAAGGTTGACTACCTCGATGTGACGATCACGACCGACAAGCCGGCCGAGCGGGTTTACGGGAGGGAGTCCTAATGAGCACCGAACGCACCATTACGCTTGAGGTGATGCGGTACCGCCCGGAAACCGACGCGGCACCGTCGTTCCAGACCTACACGGTTCCCTACGTGGAGGAATGGGTCGTCCTCGATGCGCTCAACTACGTGAAAGATCATCTCGACAGCACTCTCAGCTATCGTTGGTCCTGCCATATGGCCGTCTGCGGCAGTTGCGGCATGATGATCAATGGCGAGCCGACGCTGTCCTGCAAGGCGTTCCTGCGGAACTACGCCAGCGTGATCCGGGTCGAGCCGCTGAAGCACTTCCCGATCGAGAGGGATCTGGTGGTGGTCATGGATGATTTCATCGAAAAACTGACCAGCATCAAGCCCTACATCATCGCGAAGACGCCGAGGACGGTCGAGGAGGGGGAGTACCTCCAGACCCCGGCCCAGCTCAAGAAGTTCAAGCAGTGGACGTTGTGCATCAACTGTCTGCTGTGCTACGCGGCCTGCCCGCAGTACGGGAACAGTTCCGAGTTCGTGGGACCGGCGGCCCTTGCCCTGGCGCACCGCTACAATCTGGACTCCCGTGACGGCGGGCGTGATCTGAGGCAGGAGATCGTCGCGAGCCACGAGGGTGTCTGGGAGTGTTCGTTCGTCGGCGCGTGCTCGGAGGTCTGTCCGAAGCATGTCGATCCCGCCGCCGCCATCCAGCAAAGCAAGATCGCCAGCACCTTGGACTACTACAAGGCACTCCTGCCGGGGGGTAAGTGATGGGTCGCAAGCCATACATCCGAGAAGTATCGAAGACGACGTGGTGGATGAGCCAGCCGCGGTACAAGGAGTACATGCTCCGCGAGGTGACCTCGCTGTTCATTGGCCTCTACACCGCCGTGGTCATCGACGGCCTGTGGCAGCTACAGCACGGTCGCGAGGCCTGGGAGCGGTTCCTGGCCTGGACCAGCACGCCCGGGGCCGTGTTCTTCCATGTCGTGTGTCTGGTCCTCGCCCTGGTCCACACCACCTCGTGGTTTAGCGTCACGCCGAAGGCCATGCCGATCATGATCGGTGACGAGCGCGTGCCTGACAAGACCATCATCGGAGCTCACTATGCCGGGTGGGTCATCATCTCGGTGGTCGTCCTCTTGATTGTGGGGAAATAGCCATGGCGAAGTCGCATAAGCCTATCGTGTGGGGATTGTTCGCCGGTGGCGGCACGGTTTCCGCGTTCGTGACCCCGGTGATGATTTTCGTCACCGGCCTTGCGGTGCAGTTGCACCTGTTCTCTCCCGGGGCGCTGTCCTACGAGCGCATGCATGCGTTTGCGGCCAATCCGCTGGGGAAACTGATTCTGTTCGGCGTCGTGTTTCTGCCGGCCTGGCACGCAGCCCATCGCCTGCGCATCACGGCGCATGATTTCGGTCTGCGGGCCGATATTCCCATCGCCATCGTCCTGTATTCGTTGGCGGGGCTGGGAACACTCGTGACGCTGTCGGCCCTTGCGGGGATCTGACCGCGGTTTCCCGGACGAACAAGGACAAGGGTGGGGGCTGGCCGCAGGGTCGCCCCCCTCTTTTTTTGTGGCAACTTGATTTTGCGGCCTATCTCGCGCATTGTTGGCGGAGGTTGCGCCGTTGTTTGCCGTGCTGGGGGGGATAGCCCGCCGGCGCTCCGAATTCGGTAGAAATGGACGAGATCAAAAAAGTCAAGGTCGATGACCGCAGCGGCGATGGGCCCCTTTTTCGGAAATTGCCGAAAGGGGTCGGCCGTTTTCTGCGGGTTCTGCTCTGCCAGTTTCGCGACCAGCGCCAGAAACGCCTTCATCGCGCCACACACCGTATCTATGCCACACTCCAAATGGTGGAAGAGACGGCGATGCCGGAGGGCCAGCGGATTCTGGAGGGCAAGACCTTCGAAGAAGCCTTCCAGAGCGACGAGTGCATTGAACGGGGCCTGGTGATGTTCCGGGCAGGGCTGGAGGCCGGCGTGATCGAGCTGCGCACGGGGCCAAGGCGTGTCCTGGTTCCCCCGGATCGCAGCCGGCGGGTTCTGGGGGCGTGCGGCATGTCCACGGCATCTGCCGAGCGTTACTACCTCTATCGTGCGGCACGCCTGATCTTCAAGGAGCATACCAAGGTTCGTTTCACGACCAAGGGCATGCTGACCGGCATCGCGGTACTGCCCAGGCTCCGATTGCTGGGGTCCATGAGCCCGGAGGCGCTCTTTGCCCTGCAAAAAGGCCTCGGCGTGCGTTTCCGGGAACTCTTTTATCCGGAAAACGAGGAGAAGCTTCGGGCCGTAACCATGTTGAAGGACTTTCACATCAACGCCATCAATGAGGCCCTGGCTGCCCAGTCCCCCGATCTTGTCGGCTGGAGTCCGGAACTGATCATCGCTATCGCCGAATCGTTCAGTTGTTTCGAGCAGTTGCGGGATATCGGGCCGTACCTCCTGGTGTTGAAGGGTCCGAGCGCGGTACGGGCGCTGGGGCGCTGGAACATTCGCGACGTGACCGAAAAGGTCAACGAGGAGCGTACCCGCCGCGGCGGGTCGAAACTTGCCGGAAACGCCTATGAAACGGATATCGGCACCGTCCGCAATCTTCTGGCGGGTGATTTCGGCCAGTTGATGGAGCAGCCGGCGGAACTCCTGGAGGCCGTCCGCCTCATGGTGGTCCAGTTGCGCAACATCGAGAAGAAGACCGAACGTTCCGACCGGGTCGAGGAGTTCCGTCTGTTCTGCAAACGCTACCTTTCCTACATGACCCCCGACATCCTCAACGCCCTGCATCTCCTGGATGCGGAACTGGAGGGAGGGGATGGCAGCAAGGCCCCCCCCGTATCGTTCCGCGAGGCGCTCGGAATTCTGGAGGGATTGTGGACCAAGGAAGGCGTCGGCCGAGCCTTCTTCGAGCAGTCCCTGACCACCGCACAGGGAGTGAAGGCCCTGAAAAGCCTGGTGGACGACCTGTTGCAGATGAAGAGCCGCGGCTCGATCAAAGCCAACACGGACATCGCCGCGATCCTGAGCGGCTCCGACCTGTTCGACAGTCACATTGCGCAGTTCATCGACAAGAAGAAAATCCTGAGCATGATGTGAGGACGGAGGGTCCGTCCTGTCCCAGCTCTGGTGCGGTCGAGAAGACTCGAACTTCCACGGAGTCACCCCCACAGCGACCTCAACGCTGCGCGTCTACCAATTCCGCCACGACCGCACACGAGCCACCGGGAACGTCAGCCCACTGGACAAGCGTGGGGATAGCAAATCGGCGATGCCGGCGCAAGGGCAATCGCTACCCCTCTTTTCTCACAGGGACTCGTGGTTATGGGCGGGGGGGGGGCGTCGTCGACCCCAGAACCGGCGTGTCGTTGCCCACCGTCAGCGGCTGAGCGTAGCAGCTCACGTGACCAAGGGAACGGTAGCAGTACACCGGCTGCGGCGGCGACGGCCGCCAGTCCCGCTTGGGCACGCAGTAATCCTCATCCCGTTCGGCACGCAGTAGCGAGCAGTCCTTGCCGGTAATCAGGGACATGACGTGATCGCCCAATGTTTTCTGGGTGTTGATCACGGAGAACAGCTCCAGGGCCAACGGAATGGTAGGCGGCGTGTAGATCGCCTTCACTTCCTGGAAGAAGCCGCAGCCTCCCACGATCAGGCAAAGAGCGACGACGGGGAGTGGAACGAGACGACGCGGCATGACACCACACGGAACCAGGCAGGGGACAACCCCCGGCAACTCTCTCCGATCCTATTCCCAATCTCTAAAGAAAGGGTAAGCACTGCCGCCCTCTCTGGGGAAGGTTTCCTCACGGTCCATTTTTCGGAAATTGCATTTTGTAGTCAGTGTTGCTTTGCGGCAACGATGGCCCTGAACCCCAGGTAAACCCTTTCTTTTTCTGTTTGGAGTTACCCTAGCAAGAAGCGTAACCCGCTTGATATGGCTTAGGTTCCAGTTTTTTCTCTTGCAATCATACGGGAATGGCGATACGTTTTGCATTGCAGCAACGCGGTGATCACGCTGATAGCCGGTCCGTCTGCGCTTCTTGGACGTTTCCTCCCTAGACTTGGGCCGTGCGTATCGCATGGCCCTTTTTTTTGTCACCCGAAGGTGTGACAACCTGCCCTGCGATTACCCCGGAAATTCGGTAGCCCGGACTTGCGCGGGAGCCCTGTCGAAGGGTAAGTTGGCGCGGTGTTGACACCAATACGCTCCACCCAACAATGCCGAAGGGAAACTTCATCATGTACGGCATGCCCTGGAACCTGACGGAAATGCATGGTTGGGGCCTGCTTGGGGTTCACACCACCCTCTACCTGATCGAGCAGGGACGTCCCCCGCTTCTCATGGACAAGCCGCTACTGTTCACCATGCGACCCCATGTGCGCGAAAAGATCGAACCCCTGGTGCTTATTGCTGCAGGACCTCCAAGGTTAGCTAATATTGGAGGACAAGCTACTATAGCTGCTTTAACATCAGCAGATGCCACAGCTAATTGGGCATTGCCTATTGGTGTAGTACAAAATATTAACCTATCCCATAATAGAGCGTTTGCTAGGTTTTGGGAACTAGGTTCTGAAAGAAGTTATTTTGTTTCTGGAAGAACCATGGGTCAGTTGGGACTTTCTAGAGTTATGTATCATGGACCTTCTCTTTTAAGAGCTCTATATTCATACTATCAAGATTTATTTCCTCCAACTGTAGTCCCATTTGTTTTTGCTAATATTGGGGCCGCTACTATACCTAATCCTCATAATGTTAAGATTACTCCAGG
>JBKACM010000137.1:0-6870 GCA_046269335.1 Alphaproteobacteria bacterium
GTTGACCGCCATCACCTGCTCCCAGTCCTTGGGCGAGATGTGTCCCACCGGGTTCAGGACCTTCAGGATGGCGGCATTGCCGACCAGGATGTCCAGCCGGCCGAAGCGCTGATAGAGGGTGAGGCCGATCTGGTCGATCTTGTCGTAGTCGGTCAGGTCCTCGGCCACCAGCACGGCTGGACGCCCGGTGCCCAGGGCACGGATCTCGTCGTCCAGTTCCTCAAGCGCCCCTTGCGTGCGGGCGATGGCGATCACCTGCGCGCCCTCCGCGGCGAACCGTCTGGCGACCGCCCGGCCAACGCCGCGCGAGGCTCCGGTGACGACGGCGATGCGGCCGTCCAGGCGGCCGGCCGGGGTGGCTTCGGCTCCCTCGGGCACCGTCATCGGCCGAAGCTCTTCTCGGTCAGGAACGAAAGCTGTGCCGGAGCCTGGGCATCGTTCTGGTCGGTAAGTTCGGTCGGATAGTCACCGGTGAAGCAGGCATCGCAGAACTGCGGTTGCTTGCCGTCACGGAAGGGAAACCCCAGCGCCCGGTACAGGCCGTCCAGGGAGATGAACGCCAGGGAGTCCACTCCCAGCACCGCCGCCATTTCCTTGACGCTGTGCCGTGCGGCCAGGAGCTTCTCCCGCTTCGGCGTGTCGATGCCGAAAAAGCAGGGATAGGCGGTGGGGGGGGAGGAGATGCGCATGTGAATCTCCGACGCGCCCGCCTGGCGCACCATGTCCACGATCTTCATGGAGGTGGTGCCGCGCACGATGGAGTCGTCCACCAGGATCACTCGCTGGCCGGAAAGAACGGCGCGGTTGGTGTTGTGTTTGCGCTTGACCCCGAGATGCCGGGTGCGCTCGGTGGGCTGGATGAAGGTTCGGCCGACGTAGTGGTTGCGGATGATGCCGAACTCGAAGGGTATCCCAGCCTCGGCCGCGTAGCCCAACGCTGCCGGCACGCCGGAATCCGGTACCGCCACCACCACGTCGGCACGGGCATAGCTCTCGCGGGCCAGCTCGGCCCCGATGCGTTTTCGGGCGGTATAGACGTTGTAGCCTTCCATCACGCTGTCGGGACGGGCGAAATAGATGTACTCGAAAATGCAGAAACGGCGCCGCAGCTTGGGGAACGGCTTTATGGAGCGCAGGCCGCGCCCGTCCACGATCACGACCTCGCCGGGCTCGACATCGCGCACGAACTCGGCTCCGATGATATCGAGAGCGCAGGTCTCCGAGGAGATGATGTAGGCGTTGTCCAGCCGGCCCACTACCAGCGGCCGGATGCCCAGGGGATCGCGCACGCCGAACAGCGCGTCCTTGGTCAGAGCTACCAGGGAATAGGCCCCCTCCACCTGCCGCAGGGCGTCGATCATCCTCTCTTCCACGGTCGAGAAATCGCTGGTGGCGATCAGGTGGACGATCACCTCGGTGTCGGTGGTGGACTGGAACAGGCAGCCCCGCTTCACCAGTTGCCGGCGCAGGGTCACGGCATTGGTCAGGTTGCCATTGTGGCCGATGGCCAGTCCGCCGAACTCGAAGTCGGCGAACAGGGGCTGCACGTTGCGCAGGATGGTGTCGCCGCTGGTGGAATAACGCACATGGCCGATGGCCGAGGCTCCCACCAGACGATGCATGATGTCCTCGGAAGCGAAGGCCTTCGAGACGTGGCCGAGGTCGCGGTGGGAATGGAAGTGCTCGCCATCGCAACTGACGATGCCGGCGGCCTCCTGCCCCCGGTGTTGCAGGGCGTGCAGGCCGAGGCCGGTGTGGGCCGAAGCGTTGCCATCACCGAAAATGCCGAAGACACCACATTCTTCGTGCAGGGCATCGTCGTCGAATGGGTCGGTCCCGAGGGGAATCACTGCCTCACGTCTCCCTGAAGCCTAATCGTTACCCTGAAACAGCTTGTCAAGACCACGCCGTTCTGAAGTGTTGTAACCAGTCTCATCGCCGGGTGGCGGAGGGGCGGCAGGGGTGGGTTCGGCCAGCTTGCGGAAGGCCTTCTCGGTTTCCACCGCCTGCTGTGCCTTGTCGACGGCGCTTCTGGCCGCCGCCCTCGCCGCCATCATCTCCTCCGGCAACAGGGCCCGTATCACGTCGGCACCACGTTCGATCAGTGGCCGCGATCTGGCCTGAACGATCCAGCCGGGGAGTGCCGCGGGCGCCACCAGAGAGGTCACTAGAATATAGCCCAAACAGACCAGAAGCGCACCCCTCAGCGCGCCGAAAAGAAACCCCAGGGAACGATCCAGGGAATTCAGAGCGCTGCTCTGTACGGCGCGGGAAATGGAGCGGGTGAAGATGGACAATGTCAGGAGGACGACCAGGAAGATTCCGACGGCGGCCACGCCGTCGGCGATCAGGGGGGTGGAAATCATCTGGCGGGCGATGGGCTTCACGCTGCCAAGCCCGTACAGAGTGGCAAACGCGGCACCGACCCACGCCGCGATTCCCAGGACCTCGTGTACGAAGCCCCGCAGGTAGGCCAGCAGGCCGGACAGGATCAGTACGACCACGACGGCGATGTCGAGCATGTTGACGGCGTCGCTCATGAACGGGTCCGCTCCGTCTTGTGGCTCATCCATGCGCAACAAACCGCATTGTGTCTCACGGATTGCCTAATCATGATCCACAAAATGGTTTGCCGTAATTGCATGAACGTCAAAATGCCTCCCTCCCCTCGGTGATGTCCAGCAGTTCCGTGAATTCCAGCACTGCGGCCCGGCGTCCGCTGGCGGGGCGAATCTCCTTCAGAAGCCCCGCCTCGCGCGTGACGCGAAGAATACGGCCGGCCGTTGGCCTGGGGATACCGGCCTTGGCAACGAAATCGGACGTTCTGAAAATCGGACGGGTAAAGAACCAATCCAGCGCTCGTATGGCATGCTGTGAATGGGTCGTCCGTGCCATCCAATCCTTGCGCTCGTTATAAAGATCCAAAATCTTCTGAGCTTTCGCCTGATTGACGGTCGCTTGCTCTATCAGAGCCGTCAGAAAGAACGCACACCAATCCGTCCATGCGCCGTCTCGCGAAACCGCAAGAAGGTGGTCGTAATAATCCTGGCGATGTGTTTCCAGATATTCGCTGAGGTAGAAGTTTGGCCGTGCCAGCAGCCCCTTGCCGTGCAGGAACAACGGCACGATCAGACGACCAAGTCGGCCGTTACCATCCAGAAAGGGATGAATGGCCTCGAATTCCGCATGGACGATGGCGAGTTGCACCAGAAGATCGGGTGCCGGTTCGTACAGATACCGTTCCCAGGTCTCCATCGCCTGTGGCAAGCGGTCAGCCCCGCAGGGCACGAAACGCGCCCGCTCGATTGTACACCCCTCGGGTCCAATCCAGTTCGGAATCCGCCGATACTCCCCCGGTGCCTTGTTTCGCCCGCGCTCGCCCTGCATCAGCACTTCATGAGTCTGTTTGATAAGACGTTGCGACAGCGGCAGCGTTTCGAGCAGATGGGCCGCATTGAGCAACGCCTTCCGGTAGTTCAGCACCTCGTGAATGTCAGCTTTCTTCGGGGTGGCCTCGTCGAGAGGCTGGTCCTCCGCCTCGGCTTCCAGAACCTCTCCCAGGGTTGCCTGCGTGCCCTCGATGCGGCTTGACAGCACGGCTTCCTGAGTCGTCAACGGAGAAAGCAGAATGTTCGGATTGGGTACGCCGTGCAACACGCCTTCGTAGCCAGCAATCGCTCCATGCGCGGGTCCGATCAGCGGTATGAGACGCGACCAGTCCAGTCCGGTCGGTGGAAAGCCCCCGTCGTGATAGAAGACGGGGCTCATCGCGGCGTGTCCTCGCGCGGGAACGTATCCACCAGATCCTGGAGATGGCCGATCTCGCGCACGGCGAGGGTGTTGTTCAGGGCGGCGGAAGAAGCGGGGCGACGGTCCCGGGCGCGTACCCGCCTCGGCACCATGGCCTGAGCGAACCCCAGCTTCGCCGCTTCCTTCAACCTAGCCTCTCCTTGTACCACTGCCCGGACTTCGCCGGACAGACCCACTTCGCCGAACACCACCATGTCGGCGTCCACGGGTCTGCCGCTTACCGAGGACAGCAGAGCGGCCGCGACGGCAAGATCGGCGGCGGGCTCACCGATGCGCAATCCTCCAGCCACGTTCAGATAAACATCATTGCCGCCAAGCGCAAGACCACACCGCGCCTCCAGCACCGCCAGCACCATGGCCAGACGGCCGGCGTCCCAGCCCACCACCGCCCGTCTGGGCGTGCCGAGCCGGGACGGTGCCACCAGGGCCTGGATCTCCACCAGCATCGGCCGCGATCCTTCGATCCCGGCAAAAACACAGGCTCCGGAGACATTGCCCCGCCGCTCCGCCAGGAACAGCGCCGAGGGGTTGGGCACCTCCATCAGGCCGGCATCGGTCATCTCGAACACGCCGATCTCGTCGGTGGCCCCGAAACGGTTCTTTACTGCTCGCAGAACCCGGAAGTGGTGTCCCCGATCCCCCTCGAAGTACAGGACCGTATCCACCATGTGTTCCAGCACCCTGGGGCCGGCGATCATGCCCTCCTTGGTCACATGGCCCACCAGGAACAGAGAGATGCCCCGTCGCTTGGCCAAGTGGATCAACTCGTGGGCCGAGGCCCGCACCTGGGCGACGGTGCCGGGGGCGGAGTCCAGGTTGTCCAGGAACATGGTCTGGATGGAGTCGATCACCGCGATGCGAGCCCCCCCGCTTCCGCCCTGGTCCAGGCTGGCGACGATGTCCCGGACGCTGGTGGCGGCGGCAAGCCGTACCGGAGCCGCCGACAGTCCGAGACGGGCGGCGCGCAGGCGGACCTGATCTACCGATTCCTCGCCGGAGATGTAGACCACGCCGGTCTGGGCGGCCAGGCGGGCGCAGGCCTGGAGCAACAGCGTCGACTTGCCGATACCGGGATCTCCGCCCACCAGCAGTACCGACCCCGCCACCAGCCCTCCGCCGCACACCCGGTCCAGCTCACCGATGCCGGTGGCGCAACGAGGCGGCGGAGCGGCCACGCCGGTCAGTTCGACGAACTCGATGTGCCGCCCGCCCCTGGAGGTGCCGAGCCCCTTGGGCGCGGCCTCGCGCGGGGCCTCCTCGACGATGGTGTTCCACTCGCCGCACGCCTCGCAACGGCCGCTCCATTTGGAAGAAGCGGCCCCGCAGGATTGGCAGACGTATTCGGAGGCGGGTTTTCTGCTCACCGGCTTCGGGCCCGGGCGCTTTTACCGCCGGTTCCCACTTCTCGGCTCACAGCCGCACCTCCATCTTGATCGGCCCCTCCGCCCGGCCGTGGACGAATTGATCCACATAGGGGTTGCCCGAAGAATGGACCTCCGACGCCGGGCCGACCCAGATCAGCTTGCCGTGGTACAGCATGGCGATGCGGTCGGCGATCTTGCGGGCCGAGGCCATGTCATGGGTGATGGAGAGGGCCGTGGCCCCCAGGGTCTTCACCGTCGAGACGATCAGGTCGTTGATGATGTCGGCCATGATGGGGTCGAGCCCGGTGGTGGGTTCGTCGAAAAAGATGATTTCCGGATCGGTGGCGATGGCCCGTGCCAGGCCGACGCGCTTTTGCATGCCGCCCGACAGTTCCGCCGGCGACAACTCGGCGACATCTGGGGACAGGCCGACCTGGGCCATCTTTTCCAGCGCCCTCAGTCGTGCCGCCGAACGCTCCATGCGCCGGCCCTGAATCAGGCCGAAGGCGACGTTCTCCCATACCGGCAGGCTGTCGAACAGGGCCGCCCCCTGGAACAGCATGCCGAACTTGCGGTTGATGCGTTCCCGTTGCCGGGGACCAGCCTGGGTCACGTCCTCGCCATCAACCCGGATGGTGCCTCCATCGGTTCTCAGCAGACCCAGAATGCTCTTCAGCATCACCGACTTGCCGGTGCCCGATCCGCCGATCACCACCACCGACTCGGCCGGGGCAATGGCCAGATCCACGCCGTCCAGCACCGTCTTGGTGCCAAACGACTTTTTCACGTCGATCAGTTCGATCTTGGGGACAGGGGGACTCATTGGGAAAAAAACATCTCGGTTAGAACATAGTTGAAGGTCAGAATCAGGATCGAGGCCGACACGACGGCGTTGGTGGTGGCGGCACCCACACCCTGGGCCCCGCCCCGCGAGTGGTATCCATGGTAGCACCCCATCAGCGCCACCAGGAAGCCGAACACCGAAGCCTTGACCAGCCCGGAAATCACGTCGAGTGGTTGCAGATACTCCCAGGTGCGGTTGATGTAGTTGGCGGGATTGAAGCCCAGCTTGTAGGTGCCGATGAGGTATCCCCCGAACACGCCGATGATGTCGCCGATCAGCACCAGGAACGGCAGCATGGCAAAGCCCGCGATCAGGCGCGGAGCCAGCAGGTACTTGTAGGGATTGGTGGACAGGGTGGCGAGGGCGTCAATCTGTTCGGTCACGCGCATGGTGCCGATTTCGGCGGCCATGGCGGCTCCGATTCTCCCGGCCACCATCAGCCCGGCCAGCACCGGTCCCAGTTCGCGGGTGATGGAGATGACCACCACCGTCGCCACCGCTCCCTCGGCCGAGAAGCGGGCGAAACCGGTGTGGCTCTGCAAGGCCAGCACCATACCGGAGAAAAAGGTGGTGAGTCCCACCACCGGCAGCGAATAATACCCGATCTCTACCATCTGCCGCAGAATCAGGCGCGGATAGAACGGGGGTCGCACGCAGTGGGCGACGGCGACACCGGTAAACAGAGCCAGCCGACCGGTCGTCTTCAGGAACGCCAGAAACACCCGTCCGACCAGCGCCAGAAAATCGAGCCCACCCATGACGTCATCCGGCCAGGGGAATCGGGTGAGCCCGATTCCCCTGGTCTGTTCTTGCTCCCTCAGGCACCGGGCGGGCGCGTCCGCGCCCTTGGCT
>JBKACM010000138.1:0-6765 GCA_046269335.1 Alphaproteobacteria bacterium
AACTGGGCAAGGTCCGTACCGCCATTGCCGGCGTCCTGGAGGGAAAAATCTGGCCCAGTCAGGAGTTGAAGAAAAATCGCACCGGTGCCCTGTCCAACCGGACCCAGGTGTTCAAGGTGCCGCCCCGGGTTATCGTCGACAACACGGCCAGCAAGACGCATACGGTTGTGGAGGTCAACGGCCGGGATCGTCCGGGTTTCCTGTTCGACGTCACCGCCACCCTGGCCGGGCTCAATCTGCAAATCTCCACCGCCCAGGTGGCGACCTATGGGGAGAGGGTGGTGGATGTGTTCTACGTCAAGGACGTGTTCGGCATGAAGGTGGAACACCCGGTGAAACTGCGGCAGATACATGATCAGGTGCTGAAAGCCATCGAAGATCCCTCCGCGCCCCCGGCGGCCGTTGCGGTGGCCAGGGCGAGCGCGTAGGAGCTGGACATGTCCGTCCCGGGTATGGAGAAAACGGGATTGTCATGAGTCTGCTGCGTTCCATCGCCACCGTCGGCGGCTTCACCATCTTGAGCCGTATCACCGGTTTTGCCCGCGACATGATGATCGCCAACGTGCTGGGGGCCGGCCTGCTGGCCGACGTGTTCATCGTCGCGTTCAAGTTCCCCAACCTGTTCCGGAGGCTGTTCGCCGAGGGCGCGTTCAGTGCCGCCTTCGTGCCCCTGTACGCCGGGATGGTGGAGACCAAAGGCCAGGAGCCGGCACAGGACTTCGCCAACCGTTCCTTCTCCGCCCTGACGGTAGTGCTGGTGGCATTCATCGCCGCGATGGAGGTGGTAATGCCGTGGGCCATCTATCCCTTTGCCTTCGGTTTCGACGCCACGCCGGGCAAGATCGAAATGGCGGCCGAACTCACCCGCATCACCTTTCCGTTCCTGCTGTTCATCTCGCTGGTGTCGTTGCAGGGAGGGGTGTTGAACTCCCTGGGTCATTTCGCGGCGGCGGCGGGGACACCGGTGCTGCTCAATCTCACCATGATGGCCTCACTGGTGGTGCTGACCCCCCTGACCCCGTCTCCGGCCCACGCCCTGGCCTGGGGGACCACTCTGTCCGGCGTGGTGCAGTTCGCGTGGCTGTGGTGGAGCTGCCGCCGGGCCGGTGCCCCGATCCGGCCGCGGCGTCCTCGCTATGACGCCGACGTCCGGCTTCTGGTCCGGCGCATCCTGCCGGTGGCGTTCGGGGCCGGGCAGTATCAGATAAGCCTGTTGATCGACACCGCCCTGGCCTCCATGGTGGCTCCGGGCGCGGTGTCCTATCTCTATTATGCCGACCGGGTCAACCAGTTGCCCCTGGGGGTGATCGGCATCGCCGTCGGGACGGCGCTGCTGCCGCTGCTGACCCGCAGTCTGCACGCCGGGGACGAGCGGGGGGCCATGGCCAGCCAGAACCGCGCCCTGGAGTTCGCCCTGCTGATGACCGCACCGGCGGCGGTAGCCCTGGCCCTGTGTGCCACCCCCATCGTTTCGGTCCTGTTCGAGCGGGGGGCCTTCGGGCCGGAGGAAACCCGCGCCACCGCCGCTGCCCTGGCGGCTTTTTCCATTGGCCTGCCGGCTTTCGTGCTGGCCAAGGTATTGACACCGGGTTTCTTCGCCCGTCACGACACCAAAACGCCGGTAAAAGTCGCCACCATTGCCCTGGTGATCAACATCGGCCTCAATCTGATCCTGATGGGGCCGCTGAAACACGTGGGAATCGCCCTGGCCACCGCCTTTTCCGCCTGGATCAACGCCTTGCTGCTGGGGCTGATACTGTACCGGCGGGGACAGTTCCGGATCGATGACCGCCTGCAACGGCGTCTGCCGCGTCTGTTCCTGTCCTGCGCGGTGCTGGGAGGGGGACTGTTCGTGGGCCAGAGCTATCTGGAGGCCTATCTGAGCGGCCCGTTCCTGGTCCGCACCACCGCTCTGGCCGTTCTGGTGACCGGCGGCATGGGCCTGTTCGCCGGCTTGGCTTTCCTGACGGGTACCACGCGCCTGTCCGACTTCCGGGGCCTGCGCCGTGGCCGGGAAGAGGACGACGTCTGATCGGACTCTCCGACATCTCTCCGACGCATACCGATTTCATCGCGATGATATCCATGAACTCCCTGGCAATCGAGTCAAGGTTGCCATCCTGTTGACTAATCTCTCGTGCAATGGGACCATGGGCAGAGATTTTCTGCATCAGAGCGGGAAAAATAATGACTTTTTTTCGAGAATTTCTGGATGGCATGCCAAATCACCAGAAGATGTTTGTATTCACGCTACTGCTGGGTACGGTAGCGATCGGTGTTGCCATGTTTCTGGGCGACGATCTGATCACCCGCCTTGGCGTGCCCATTTGTGTCATTATCATCATCTGGGTGAGCCGTCCTCTCTGGTTGCCAGAGGATGGTAGGACTCTGATTCGCAAAGCTTCGCTGACCGTTCTTCTGGGTACAGTCCCGATAGTTCTGGGATATGGTGATACCCTCGATAGGAAGTTATCGATACTCCTCACGGGGCACCTGAACTGGGCTCCACCCACATCCTCGGGCTTTGGGGCTTTGACGCAGGCTCTTGTGTTGGTGTTCGTATGGTCCGGGGTTGCCGTCGTCAACTATTTCGTGCGCGACCGGACCGTCGTGGGCCGTCATTCCGGCCGCATCGACGTGGATTTTCCGGAACGGAACTACAAGGAAAGACGAAACGATTTTTGTAGGGTGCTGAAAAATAAATTGCACGCGGTTGACCACGAGACAAACTGGAGTGCCCAGTATTTTACACCGCTGGATGCGGACGTGGATGTGACGAGCGGGTACAGACATCGGCGGCGTGTCGCGGATCTCATATCTGCGATCCGTAGAGACCGGAAAAGTCGCGCCTTTCTGGTCCTGGGAGACCCAGGGTCGGGAAAGAGCGTCGCGCTGCGCAAGCTTTGCCAGGATCTGATCGACGAAGTTCCCAGAACCAACCGGGTGCCGGTGTACGTGAATCTCAAGGAATGGGCAACAGCCGAACCCTGGTCGATGAACAGACCGCCGACGACGGATGATCTGCGGGATTTCATTGTCGGCAGCCTGAAGCTGGACCGATTTTCCAAAGTTTTTATTGAAGAATACTTCGACAAGATGCAGGAGCATGGGTATTTCTTTTTCGTTCTGGACTCCTTCGATGAAATACCCGCCGTGCTGGATCAGGACGAGTCTGCTTGGATCGTGCGAGCATTGTCAGGGGTCGTATCGCAGTTCATAGCCGGGGCGCACGAAAGTCGGGGGCTGGTGTCCTCCCGCTACTATCGCAGACCACAGCTATCGATAGAACACCTCAGCACACTCGAACTCCGACCGTTCAGCGAAGCCAAGATTGCTCGGACTCTGAGGAACTACCTGGACCATCCGGATGAAACCCTGCGGGAACTTTTCCGGAAGCGCGGGGTCGACCTGGTTCCCAGTGCCCGCAATCCTTTTATCGCCGGTCTGATTGGCGATTACGCGAACCAGAATCGAAACAGACTACCACCTAATCAAGTTGATCTGTACAGGAACTACATCGAAAAGAGCCTGGATCAATGTGCGGACCGCATGAAGGCCCTGCGCCTTTCCCGGGATGAGGTTCTGGAAACCGCGACCACTGTGGCCCTGCACATGTTCACGACCCCGAGCCTTGGTCTTGAGGCACCGATTCGGGAACTGGTGGCGAGTTTTCCTTCCCTCAGGATTGCCGACGTCGTTGATGTCCTGTGTTTTGCCCGCATCGGCCGTGGCAATGCCACTACGGATGGGCGATTCAGCTTTGTCCACCGGCGTTTCAACGAATATTTTCTTGTGCGGAATCTGCTGGATGGACGAAGGGGCCTGCCTCTTGAGGATATCCCTCAGGATAGGCGCTGGCGGGATGCCCTGGTCCTGTACGCTGAGGTGGCCCCGGAAGCGAACGCGAAAAGGATCGCTCTGTATTGCTGGGAAACGATTTCCAAAAACGCCCAGATAAACTCCCTGTGGGCTATACGTTGCCTGCGGTTTCTGGCTGACGCCTTTCGTTCCCGAAGGGAATTGCTGGAGCCCTTCGCCCAGGAACTAGCCTCGTTTGTGAAGATAAAAATTCAGGGTGGTGAACAGGATATCGTGTCGGCGAAGTTGGCGGTAGAGGCCGTTGGCCTGCTGGAAGAAGGTACGACCGAGCAGGTACTGCTGATGGCCCTTGATCTCCGCAACCCGTGGGTCAGTGAAACTGCTTTCCGGGCCTGCCGGTACCTGGGCCACATCGGGGTTCATCTTCGGTCAAAATTGCGAGATTACCTGTGTACGATACACCCCAGGAATCTCTTGCAGATGCGGAAGGAGTTATGGTTTTTTCTCGGCATTACCGAGGTATTCTCTGGCTTGAGATGGTATTTCGCGGCACTGATAGCCGATAGTGTCCTTTATCACATGTCCTTGCTGGTATCGTTCCTGCTTTTTCCGGTGGCGATGCCGTTAGCCGTCCTGGGAGCCGTAACAGTCGAATCAGGTATATTTGGCCGCTTGGGACGGCCGAGTCGGGCGTACTACATTGAACGGGAAATTAGTACGACAAGGCTGTTCGCTTTCACAGTTCTGATCAGTATTTTCAACCCTATCCTTCACAGTCCAATAGAGTATTATATGAAGCTTTCACCTTTCGAGTACGCAAACCGTCATCTTGATCTATCTCATTCTTCAATCAACATGATCGTCACGGTGTTGTGTGGAACAATGTTCTCTTTTGTCAAGCTGCCTTATATGAAGCGCGTATTCTTCAGTATGTACTGGAACACGTACAGCACAATATATCTGCTGGCATTTGCCGCTTTGTCGCTTTCGTACTTGATTTTCTATGAAAACATCATAGCGACGATAAAAATATATGTTGTCGACTACGATTTGACGATGACCTCATTATACTTTGTGTCGATTGTTATTGGAGCCGTAATAGTTTGTTTTGCTATTTCTTATGTGTCGCTCATTTTCCTCAAAGACGATCGTGGGCTGAAAAATTCGATGGCATCCCCTCCTCGAACCCGCGAAGAGATTGCGCGACAATTCGCACTTCTCCGCTCGGTGTGGTATCGCCGAGCCTATGTAACCTGGCTGGCAAGGAAGGCCCCGGTACCCGAGGGCCAATGGCCAGACGGGTGCGCACCAACCCTTGGCAGTGACGAGGCCAGCGTCGCCTTGGCTCGGTTGGAGGAACGGTGGCTGGGGCTGGAACGGTAGCGTCCCTTCGCTCCAAACCCCCGTCTCATGCCGAGACGGTGACGCTCAGGTGCCGCACGGGCGCTTGTACCGGCCGCCCTGTGGGTCAAATCAAAGGACGGCCGGTCTCACCAACAGACAGCCAAAAAGCCCCCACACCCACACGGGCATGGAGGCCTTTCCGGAACTCGCCAACCACCGTCCGCCGAACGACCGGCCGGCAATCGGCTTCAGATTCTGACGGACGCCTCGTAGACGCCGGGCAGCTTCCACGCCTTGTTCAGCAGGACCGAAATCAGCCCCATGAGCGAGTAGGCGGGAACCGCGAAGGCGCTGACCTGAAACAGCAGGCGACCGAGGCCCGGCAGGTACAGCACGAACAGCGCCAACATGGCCCACACCCACAGGATCAGGCCCTGCTTGGCGTGAAAGGCCACGAACTCGTCGTCCTTGTTGACGACGAGCGGCACCAGGCAAAGGATGCCGAAATAGCTGAGCGCCCCGAGGAAACGGGGATTCCACCCTGTCCGGCCAGCAACGGTTTCGTCTAGCATCATCGTGATCCTTGTCCAGTCAACGTATCGGGCCAGTCTCAGGAGGCGATAGCTTCCTGCAATTCTTCGTCGGTCTGCAGGCCCATGCCGCGATGCTTGCGGACATAGCCATAAGCCGCACCGGCCGCAGCCAAGCCTACCAGGCCGATGACCACCGGCCCCCAGGCCCCCAGGCCCAGGCCCAGCCCAAGGCTGAGACCCTTCCCGGACCAGATGGAACCGCTGACCGCGACCGCCTTGGCCGCACCGCCAGCCGCTCCACCCTGCGCCGCCATCACGCCCGTGCCGCCCGTCGTCTTGGCCACCATCCCGGCACCCTTGGCAGCACCGCCCTTGGCCGCGATCCCGGTCGCCGCACCACCCTTGGCCGCCGCTCCTGCCGCCGCCTTCTGACCGGTGACAATCTCGACCTCGCCGCCGGGAGCCGCCATGAACGTCATGACGTCCCCTCCGCGAGCCGCCACACCGGTCTTGGCCACGGTCATGGTCTTGGCTCCGGCCACGGTCTTGCCTCCGGCCGCGGCACCACCCTTGGTTCCGACCGCAGCCCCCTTGGCCCCCGCGCCCTTCATGCCGGCCGCCTTGACCGCGGCACCTTCATTCTCGATCTCCGCCGCTTTCGCCGCCATGGCGGCGGCCGGGCAAGCCGCCCCTGCCGCACCGCCAGCCCCCACTGCCGGTGCCGCTACGGCTGCCGCCGCGGTGATCGCCTTCGCCCCTCCGACGCCCTTTCCGGCGGCAAGTCCCGCGCCCGCCCCCTTGCCGACGGCAACCTGGACGCCCTTCAGTTTCACCGCAGCCGGGCCGACGATCCGGACACTCTCTCCCGCCGCCAGGTCCACCATCGCCTTGTTGATACCCACCGTCATTGCCTGAACCAAAGCGACCTCCCCCCCTCACGTTTAGACATTCAGCACACCTGGGGAGGTTGTTACTGTTTATGCCGAACGAAAACAAGAAAAAACAATAGACACGAAATGCCTTTCCTCGCATTGCAGTCCGTTTTGCGTTTCAAATTCAGTCTAGCGGG
>JBKACM010000139.1:0-6640 GCA_046269335.1 Alphaproteobacteria bacterium
CAGCTCCACCAGTTCCAAAAGCTCCGGGTCCTCCGCCATGTCCACCTTGTTCATGAACACCACAAGAGCCGGAACCCCGACCTGCCGCGCCAGAAGGATATGCTCCCGAGTCTGCGGCATCGGTCCGTCCGCCGCCGAGACGACCAGGATCGCCCCGTCCATCTGCGCCGCGCCCGTGATCATGTTCTTCACGTAATCCGCGTGCCCAGGGCAGTCAACGTGCGCATAGTGCCGCGACTTCGTCTCGTACTCCACGTGCGCCGTCGAGATCGTGATCCCGCGCGCCTTTTCCTCCGGTGCCTTGTCAATCTGGTCGTAGGCCGTGTACGTCGCCCCCCCGGTCTCCGCCAGGATCTTCGTAATCGCTGCCGTCAGGGACGTCTTGCCGTGGTCAACATGCCCTATCGTCCCAACGTTGCAGTGCGGCTTGTTACGCTCGAATTTTGCCTTGGCCATCGCCCTATCCCCGTTCCCGTCCTAGACTTCAGCCAGCCACATTGGCGCGAATTTCATCGGCCACGTTGCTCGGCACCTCGGTGTAGTGGTCGAAGTGCATGGAGTACTGTGACCGCCCCTGACTCATGGACCGCAGGGTGTTGACATACCCGAACATGTTGGCCAGTGGCACCATCGCGGTGATGACCCGCGCATTGGCCCGCTGATCCATATCCCGTATCTGCCCCCGACGGCTGTTCAGGTCGCCGATGATATCGCCCATGTACTCTTCGGGCGTCACCACCTCGACCTTCATGATCGGCTCCAGCAGCTTTGGCCCCGCCTTGGGTAGGCCCTCGCGGAACGCGGCTCGCGCCGCAATTTCGAACGCCAGCGTGCTGCTGTCCACGTCGTGATAGGAACCGTCCACCAGGGTCGCCTTGAAGTCCGTAACCGGATATCCGGCCAGTACGCCGGTATTCACCGACGACTTCAGACCCTTCTCCACACCCGGAATGTACTCCTTCGGCACCACACCGCCGACGATCTTGCTCTCGAACTGGAAACCGGACCCCGGCGGCAGCGGTTCGTACTTCAGGGTGATACGCGCGAACTGACCCGAACCACCGCTCTGCTTCTTGTGCGTGTAGTCGATGGTGTACTCCTTGGAGATGGTCTCCCGGTAGGCCACCTGAGGCGCACCGACGTTGGCCTCCACCTTGAACTCACGCTTCATGCGGTCGACGATGATCTCAAGATGCAACTCGCCCATGCCCTTGATGATCGTCTGGCCGCTCTCGATATCCGAAGAAACCCGGAACGAGGGATCCTCCACCGCCAGACGATTGAGCGCAAGCCCCATCTTCTCCTGATCGGCCTTGGTCTTGGGCTCCACCGCGACCTCGATCACCGGCTCGGGAAACTCCATGCGTTCCAGGATGATCGGCTTCGAACCATCGCTCAACGTATCGCCAGTAGTGGTGTCCTTCAGCCCGACGACGGCGACGATGTCGCCGGCCCGCCCTTCCTTGATTTCCTCGCGACTGTTGGCATGCATCAGCAGCATGCGGCCGATCCGCTCGCGCTTGTCCTTCACCGTGTTCTGGACGTAGGTTCCGCTCTCCAGTACGCCAGAGTAGATGCGCACGAACGTCAGCGAACCCACGAAGGGATCGTTCATGATCTTGAAGGCCAGACTGGAGAAAGGCTCGGAATCGCTGCTCTTGCGCGTTGCCTCCTCGTTGCTGCCAGGCAGCACGCCAATCACCGACGGGACCTCCACCGGCGACGGCAAATAGTCGACCACCATGTCCAGAAGCGGCTGCACTCCCTTGTTCTTGAAGGCCGAGCCGCACAGCACCGGCACGAAGGTCATGGAAATAGTTCCCTTGCGCAAGCAGCGGATCAGCGTCTCCTCGTCGGGCTCCTGACCTTCCAGGTAGGCCTCCATGGCGGCGTCATCCATCTCTACCGCCGTCTCGATCAACTGCTTGCGGTACTCCTCGGCCTGCTCGGCCATGTCGGCCGGGATCGGACGGAGCTCGAACTCCGCCCCCAGCGACTCGTCCTTCCAGATGATGGCCTGATTCCGCACCAGATCCACCATGCCGGCAAAGGCGCTCTCCACCCCGATGGGCAGAGACACCACCAGCGGCCTGGCCCCCAGACGTTCGGTGATCATGCGGACGCAGCGATAGAAATCCGCGCCCATCCGGTCCATCTTGTTGACGAAACAAACCCGCGGCACACCGTACTTGTCGGCCTGACGCCAGACCGTCTCCGACTGCGGCTCCACCCCGGCCACCGAGTCGAACACCGCCACGGCACCGTCCAGCACCCGAAGCGAACGCTCCACCTCGATGGTGAAGTCCACATGCCCCGGCGTATCGATGATATTGATCCGATGGTCCCGCCAGAAGCAGGTCGTAGCCGCCGACGTGATCGTAATCCCGCGCTCCTGCTCCTGCTCCATCCAGTCCATGGTGGCGGTACCGTCGTGCACCTCACCAATCTTGTAGGACTTCCCCGTGTAGTACAGGACACGTTCCGTCGTCGTCGTCTTACCGGCATCAATGTGGGCCATGATGCCGATATTGCGATACTTTTCGATGGGCGTCTGGCGAGCCATGGATATCTTCTCTCAACCCTGCACGAATTACCAGCGATAGTGCGCGAAAGCCTTGTTGGCCTCCGCCATGCGGTGCGTATCTTCGCGCTTCTTCACCGACCCGCCGCGATTGTTGGCCGCATCCATCAGCTCCCCCGAAAGCCGGTCCACCATCGTGGCCTCCGAACGCTTGCGGGCATTTTCGATCAGCCAACGGAATGCCAGCGCCTGCCGACGGTCCGGACGCACCTCCACCGGAACCTGATAGGTAGCACCGCCAACCCGTCGGGAGCGCACCTCCAGCGCCGGCTTGATATTGTCGAGAGCATCATGGAACAACTTCAGGGGACTCTGACCACTCTTGCGCTCGATGTTGCCAAGGGCCCCATAGACGATGGTTTCGGCCACAGACTTCTTGCCGTCCACCATGACGCAATTGATGAACTTGGCTACGACGCGATCCCCGTACTTGGCGTCTGGAGAGAACTCGCGTTTGACTGCGGCGCGACGACGGGACATGACGAACCTTCCTTGAACTTCGCTTCAGCCTGACCTTATTTCGGACGCTTCGCGCCATACTTGGAACGGCGCTGACGGCGGTCCTTGACCCCCTGGGTATCCAGGGTGCCGCGAATGATGTGGTAGCGGACGCCGGGAAGGTCCTTCACGCGCCCCCCCCGAAGCATCACCACCGAGTGTTCCTGAAGGTTATGACCCTCGCCAGGGATATAGCTCGTGACCTCGAACCCATTGGTCAGGCGGACACGAGCAACCTTACGCAGCGCCGAATTCGGCTTCTTCGGCGTGGTGGTATAGACGCGGGTGCAAACGCCCCTCTTCTGCGGGCAGGCCTCCAGGGCCGGAACCTTGTTCCGCTTCACCGCCGGCTGGCGTGGCTTGCGGATCAACTGGTTGATTGTCGGCATTCCGTCTCAATTCCTTCCATCACACCACGCAACGGGCACTCTGCAACGAACCACCGCGCAAGCGGCACCGCTGCTCCTCCCTCCCGGCTCCTTCGAGCGGGCTATTTCCGGCCTCGCCAGTATTCGGTCTCGCTGATAAGGTCAAGGCCGCGTCTAGGGCGTTCGAGCCCTACCACCGGCCCCCCTCGGAAGTGCGGCATCCTAGGCAGGGTCCGACCCTTCGTCAAGCCAAATTACCAGGGGTAATCAGGTTCTCCCGATTACCCTGGCTTTACCAGCGAGTCGATGAGTCATCCCATCGGCTCGCTAGCCCGCTTTTCTCATACCAGACCGAGATGAGCTTGACTCATCACGGTCTGGAAATGGCGCATGGAGCGCCCGCGCGATCGTACGCGCGCAAGCCAAGGGGCCGGACGGCCCCGCCGGCGATTGAGGGCGTTGATCGGTCACGATCAACGCGGATTGGTATCACTCCACCGCAGCCGACGGTGCCACACCGGAAACCAGGGCCGCCTGTGGCTCCTGCGACGCCTCGGAAGAGGCCAGTTCCCGATCCCGATCGGTGGCCACCACCCGGAGTCGGGTCAACATACCTCCGGTCCCTGCGGGAATCAGACGCCCAACGATGACGTTCTCCTTCAGGCCGATCAGGTCGTCCACCTTGCCCGAAACGGAAGCCTCTGTAAGGACTCGGGTCGTCTCCTGGAACGAAGCGGCGGAGATGAACGAATGCGTCTGCAAGGACGCCTTGGTGATCCCCAGAAGGACCGGCACCCCCATCGCCGTGCGACCGCCCTCGGCGATCGCCTTTTCGTTCTCGCGTTTGAATTCACCGCGGTCCGGCTGTTCCCCAACCAGGAACGTGGTGTCGCCCGGCTCGATGATCTCCACCTTTTGCAGCATCTGGCGTACGATCACCTCGATGTGCTTGTCGTTGATCTTCACGCCCTGAAGCCGATAGACGTCCTGGATTTCCTTGATCAGGTAGTTGGCCAGTGCCTCCACGCCCATCACCCGCAGGATGTCATGAGGCACCGGGTTGCCGTCCATCAGCGAATCGCCGCGCCGCACGTAATCCCCCTCCTGCACCGTGATGTGCTTGCCCTTGGGGATCAGATACTCCCTGGGCTCGCCGCCATCATCAGGCAGCACCAGGATTCGCCGCTTGGACTTGTAGTCCTTGCCAAACTCCACACGGCCGTCCACCTCGGAGATGATGGCGTAATCCTTCGGCTTGCGGGCCTCGAACAGCTCGGCCACTCGCGGCAGACCACCGGTAATGTCGCGGGTCTTGGTACTTTCCCGGGGGATACGCGCCAGCACGTCGCCGGCCTGCACCGACTGACCGTTTTCCACCGACAGAATCGAGTCCACGGACAGGAAATAACGGGCTTCGGTGCCATTGGCCTGGAGAATGATATTGCCGTTCGGATCCAAGAGCACGATTCGCGGCTTCAGATCCGCGCCGCGCTGCTGCTGCTTCCAGTCCACCACCACCTTGTTGGAGATGCCAGTGGCCTCGTCCGTAACCTCGCGCAGAGACACGCCCTTGATCATGTCCACGTACTGAACCACGCCCTCCCGTTCCGTCAGAATCGGCAGGGTATACGGGTCCCATTCCACCAGCTTCTGCCCCTTCGTCACCTGGGCTCCCTCATCGGCCAGAAGCTTGGCACCATAGGGGACGCGATGGCGGGCCTTTTCACGCCCGGCGGCATCGATCAGGGACATTTCGCAGTTGCGTGACATCACGATCGGCACGCCAGAGCTGTTGACGACCACGCTGCGATTGAGGATGACGACTCTGGAATCGTAAGCGGCCTCGACGCTGGACTGCTCCGCCCCGCGCTGGGCGGCTCCGCCGATGTGGAACGTGCGCATGGTCAACTGGGTTCCGGGCTCGCCGATGGACTGGGCGGCGATAACGCCCACCGCCTCGCCGGTATTGACGAGGGTGCCGCGGGCCAGATCGCGGCCGTAGCACTTGGAGCAAACCCCGGTTTTCGAGTGGCAGGCCAGCACCGAGCGAATCAGCACCCGCTCGATCCCCGCCTCTTCGATCCGGTCGATGTCGGGTTCCTCGATCAAATTCCCCCGACGCACCAGAACCTCGCTACTGACCGGGTGGACGATATCCTCCTGGGCCGTGCGTCCCAGCAGGCGTTCCCCGAGCGGCGACACCACCTCGCCGCCCTCGATCACCGGAGTCATGGTCAGCCCCTCCTCGGTGCCGCAGTCGTCCTCGGTGATGATGGCATCCTGGGCCACGTCCACCAGACGCCGGGTGAGATACCCGGAGTTGGCGGTCTTGAGAGCGGTATCGGCCAGCCCCTTGCGGGCCCCGTGGGTGGAGTTGAAGTACTCCAGCACCGTCAGGCCTTCCTTGAAATTGGAGATGATCGGCGTCTCGATGATCTCTCCCGAAGGCTTGGCCATCAGACCACGCATGCCGGCAAGCTGCTTCATCTGCGCCGCCGAGCCGCGGGCTCCGGAGTGTGCCATCATGTAGATGGAGTTGATGGGCTTGCCGGGTTCGATCTTCTGGATTTCCTTCATCATCTCGTCGGCAACCTGGTCGGTGCAACGGGACCAAGCGTCCACGACCTTGTTGTACTTCTCGCCCATGGTGATGAGGCCATCCTGGTACTGCTGCTCGAACTCCTTCACCAGCTGCTCGGTTTCCCGCACCAGCTTTTCCTTGGACTTCGGAATCACCAAGTCGTCCTTGCCGAACGAAATGCCGGCACGGGCCGCCCGCTGATAGCCCAGCGACATGATACGGTCACAGAAGATCACCGTCTCCTTCTGGCCACAGTGGCGATAGACCACGTCCAGGACGCCGGTAATCTCCTTCTTGGTCAGCAACCGGTTGATGAGCGAGAACGCCACTTTCGGATGGCGAGGCAGCACCTCGGACAGCAGCATGCGGCCGGGGGTGGTCTTCTCCAGGGTGACGACCCGCTTGCCTTCGGCATCCACCCCACGATAGCGGCACCTTACCCTGGCATGCAGGCTGACCGCGCCGGCATTAAGGGCATGCTGAACCTCCGCCACGTCGGAGAAGGACATGCCCTCGCCCTTTTCGCCTTCCCGCTCCATGGTGATGTAGTACAGACCCAGCACGATGTCCTGGGTCGGCACGATGATCGGCTTGCCGTTGGCCGGGCTCAGG
>JBKACM010000013.1:0-21393 GCA_046269335.1 Alphaproteobacteria bacterium
GGCCGCCAGCGACATGCCCAGGATGGTCTCCCCGGGCTTTACCAGAGCCAGAAAGACCGCTTCGTTGGCCTGCGCACCGGCATGGGGCTGCACGTTGGCGTACTCGCACTGGAACAAGGCCCTGGCCCGGTCGATGGCCAACTGCTCGGCCACGTCCACGTACTCGCAACCGCCGTAATAACGTTTGCCGGGATAGCCCTCGGCATACTTGTTGGTCAGAACGCTGCCCTGTGCCTCCAGCACCGCCCGTGAAACGATATTCTCCGAGGCGATAAGCTCGATCTGATCCTGCTGGCGCGCCAGTTCCCGGCTCAGAGCGGCAAATAGATCCGGATCGGCGCCTTCCAGTGAGGCGGTGAAGAAGCGTTCCTGCAAGGCGGCTGACATGATACGACTTTGCTCCGTGTTTCTGCCTGCGCGGGAGCCCCAAAAACCTGCTGAAAAGCCGTAATGCCGGCAAATCCAGGGTCGCCGCTGCATTCCAATACCATATATCGTTTTCCGTTGCCAACTCCCTATGGCTGGCCTCGGGATTTGACGTGGCAATCACTTGCCCGTCTCCTCAGACATAATTGCCGCAGCAGCGAATCAATTTCATCGTTGAACGAAACCTGTGATCGCATAATGCAATTAATTTTATGCTTGTTTTATGTTTCTGCTTTAGAGCATATTGGCCAAAAGTTATAGAAAACTTACTGTATGGCATAACTGAATTGACATCTTCATGTGGTTATGCACACTGCTTCTCAACATGATTGATGTACAGGATTCATAGTTATGACTGAGAATGCTTCGGGCGGGGGTTTGCGGGAAAGTTTTCTGCGGATGGCAGCCGATATCGTTTCAGCTTATGTCACCAAGAATTCTCTTTCCCCGGAGCAGGTCACGGACTTGATTCAGACCGTGTTTGTCGCCCTGTCCTCCCTTGGGGGACCGGTGCCTGCGGAAATTGCCCAGGAGGCTCAGAGACCGGCGGTCTCGCCACGCAGGTCCGTGGCTCCCGACTATATCGTCTGTCTGGAGGATGGAAAAAAGCTGAAGATGCTGAAGCGGCATCTCCGTACCACCTACGACATGACGCCTGAACAGTATCGGGCGAAGTGGGGGCTTCCCCTCGACTATCCCATGGTGGCCCCGAACTATGCTCAACAGCGGTCCGATTTCGCCAAAAAGATCGGACTGGGCCATTCGCGGAGTGGGACCGCCTCCGCCCCCCGTCAGCGAAAGACAGGAAAATAGCTGCACGACTGAGCTTTCCCCAGGCCTGGTGACCGCCCTCGACCGGACCCTGGCGGTGGTGTAGTATCCGCGCCGGGGCGTTGCAGCAGGGGGAGGTGGCTTGCCGTGAGCGGGAATTTTTTTTCCACGGGCAGGTTTCCGCGTACCCGCCTGCGCAGGACGAGGCAGGCGGAGTGGTCGCGACGTATCGTCGCCGAATCCTATCTTTCGGTGGATGACCTGATCTGGCCGGTATTCGTGCTGGAGGGCCAGAACCTCCGTCAGGATATCCCCTCCATGCCGGGGGTTCAGCGCCTCAGCATCGACCTCCTGCTCCAGGAGCTGGCTGAGGCCTGCCGCCTCGGCCTGCCGGCGGTCGCGGTGTTTCCCAGCGTCGCCCCGGCCCTGAAGACGGTGGACTGCCGCGAGGCGGTCAATCCCGACAATCTGGTCTGCCGGGCGGTTCGCGCCATCAAGGGAGCGTTTCCCAACCTGGGGGTGATCTGCGATGTTGCCCTCGACCCCTACAACAGCCTCGGACACGACGGCCTGGTGATCGATGGAGAGGTGGTCAACGACAGAACGGTGGCGGTGCTGTGCCGCCAGGCTGTTGTTCAGGCGGCGGCCGGCTGCGATATCGTGGCTCCGTCCGACATGATGGACGGGCGGGTGGGTTCCATTCGCGACGCCCTGGACTCAGCCGGATTTTCCCGCGTGATGATTCTCTCCTACGCCGCCAAGTATGCCTCCGGCTTCTATGGACCGTTTCGGGACGCGGTCGGCTCCTCCGGTTCGCTGAAGAGCGACAAGAAGAGTTACCAGATGGATTTCGCCAACAGCGACGAGTCGTTGCGCGAGGTTGCTCTCGACCTGGAGGAGGGTGCCGACATGGTGATGGTCAAGCCCGGACTGCCCTATCTCGATATTCTCCGCCGGGTGAAGGACACCTTCTCCGTACCGACTCTGGTCTATCAGGTCAGCGGCGAGTACGCCATGTTGAAGGCCGCCGCCGCCAGCGGCTGGCTGGACTTCGACTCGACCCTGTGGGAGAGCCTGCTGGCCTTCAAGCGGGCCGGTGCCGATGCGATCCTCACCTACGCGGCCCTGGATGTCGCGCGCAGGATCGCCGGCTGATCCCCATGGGAATCGGTCTGTCGCCCCAGCAGGTGGCCCGGATCCGGACGGAAGTGGAAACGGCATTCGGACAGAAGGTCACTTCCGTCTGGTTGTTCGGTTCGCGGGCACGGGGAGAGGTCCGTGGCGATATCGATCTTTGCCTGGAACTTTCTGATTTTTCTGGAAATCTCCTGCTGGCCCGTCTTGCGTTGCGTCGCCGCCTGGAGGCCGACCTGGGACAGAAGGTGGACCTGGTGACACACGTGGCGGGAGACCCGATTCCCGGCATCGTCCACATTGCCCGCGATACGGGGGTGGAGCTGTGAGTCTCGATCCCCGCTATCAGACGCCGCTCCATGACGCGGCTCAGGCGTTGGTGCGCGCCGCGGACAATCTCCGATTCACCCTTGCGGGCGTGGGCCCCCTGATGCCTCTCACCCTCGACGCCATGGCCAGGTTGACGGAATCGGAACGCGAACGGCTGGATTCCCTGGCGGTTCGTTTCAGCCGCTGCCAACAGATGGCTGGCGGTGCCTTCAAGGCCCTGGCCTTGGCGGAAGCCGAGCCCCAGTCCCGATTCATCGACCTGCTGGCCCTGATGTGCAAACGCGGTCTGGTCGATTCCATCGAGGTCTGGAATCGGCAGCGGGATCTTCGTAACGACATCGGCCATCTCTACCTGGCCAAGGACCGGGATTTCGTCGATTTCTACAATGCCCTGGCCGTCGAAGCCCCCGGTGTCATCGCCTACGCCGAGCGGTTGCAAGAATACCTGCGGAAATAATCCCCAGGAAACAATCCCAACCCTTGACTACAGCAACCCACGGATTCTGGCCTTGGTAAATGCGGCCAGGGTATGGGAGTCGGTTATCTCGTCCCGATCGATCATGGCGATGAATTCCTCCGGCGTGGCCAGGACAAGGCCGGTGATCCCCTCGCCCAGGGCCGGTTCCCCCATGGCGGAAAGTTCGGCCAGGAACAGGCTCATCCGCACGGGAAAATGACTGGTGGAGACATGCATGGTTCCCAGGGAATGAAGCCGCTCCACGATTCCCCCCATCTCCTCGGCCAGTTCACGCCGGACGTCCATTTCGGTAGTTTCCTCGGCCTCGGCGCTGCCGCGTGGCGCTTCCAGGTGCCAGGTGCGGGTCGCATGACGGAAGTGGCGCAACAGGACGATCCGCCCCTGCCACAGGGGCAACATCACCGCGCCATACCGCTCCAGAGGTTTCGGCAGAATCCGGAAATATGTTCCGGAACTTCCGTCCGGAAAGCGCACCGCGTCGCGTACCAGGACCGAGTACTGGTCCTCGAACTGGATGCCAAGACGAGCCCAGACCTGGGGCAGACCTTCCGCTCTCAACCTCTCCGCCTGCTTCCGTTCCGTCGCCAGGATCTCCTCCGCATTGAGCAGGACCTCGACACCACCTTCTGGATTCTGATACAAATCAGGATATTTCGCGATGAAGTTCAGATATTCAGTCAGGTTGTCGTCCCGATTGGTCATGATCCGACAACCGCTCGGATCTGTCCGATTTCCAGGGTCATGATATGGGCTCCACTTTTTTCCTCTTCAGGGGTTAGAGTAGCGAATTCCTTGTGTGGCAGGCCACTCATAAAGATTGCGGGCGAACGATGATGACATGGCTGAAACGTCTGCAAACCCTTCTGCTTCTCGTCCTCGTGCTGATTGCGGTATCCGTCGGGGGGGGCTGGCTATACCTGC
Source organism: Alphaproteobacteria bacterium (assembly GCA_046269335.1). GTDB lineage: Bacteria > Pseudomonadota > Alphaproteobacteria > Rhodospirillales > Rhodospirillaceae > JADFXL01. Next base: position 4,061 of record JBKACM010000013.1, read on the forward strand.
GAACTTCGCTGCCGAAGGTGGATGGTGTTCTGGCGTTTCCAGGCCTTGCCGCCCCGGTGGAGATCCTGCGGGATGACGACGGCATTCCCACCATCCTGGCCGGATCGGAAATGGATGCCTACTTCGCTCTCGGTGTGGTCCACGCCCAGGATCGGCTGTGGCAGATGGAGGCGATGCGGAGGCTGGGCGCGGGGCGGCTGGCGGAAGTCGTGGGTACTGCGGCGCTGGCTTCCGACCGCTTCATGCGCACCCTTGGCCTGTATCGTCTGGCGTCGGCCACCGTTGCCCGCCTGGATGCCCGGACAACGGCGGTACTGAATGCCTACGCCGACGGGGTCAACGCCTGGATCGAGGGTCATGACGGCATGTTCCCCCCGGAATTCCTGGCCCTCGGCATCCGTCCAGAACCCTGGACTCCTGCCGATTCCCTGGTTTGGGGGCGGCTGATGTCGATGACCCTCGGCAAGAACTGGCGCGACGAGCTGCTGCGCGCCCGTCTGGCCGATCGTCTGCCGCCGGAGCGGATCGGTGAGTTGTGGGCAACGTCCCCGAAGGACTCGCCGACCACCCTCTCCGCCCCGATTTTCCCGATTTCTCCCAAGGTCGCGGAAGGGCTGCTTTCGATCCTGCCAGAGAGTCAGCGGTCGACCCAGGCTTCGAACGAGTGGTCGGTGTCCGGAGCCCGCAGCGAAACCGGCCTGCCGCTGCTGGCCAATGATCCCCACCTGCGCTTTACCGCACCGGTGCTCTGGTATCTGGTGCGACTCCAGTACCCTGGCACGACCCTGGCCGGCGCTACCGTTCCGGGCGTTCCCTTCCACATCCTGGGTCACAACGGCACCATCGCCTGGGCCATGACCATGACCGAAAGCGACACCCAGGATCTGTTCATAGAGCGCGTGGTGGACAACGACCGGTACGAAACGCCGTCAGGCCCCCAGCCTTTCGTCATCAGAAACGAGGCCATCGCGGTTCGCGACGCTCCGCCCATTCTGCATGTTGTCCGCGAAACCCGCCACGGTCCGGTGATTTCCGATACGGTACCGGACGCACGGGATGAGAAACGGGAGAATACGGTCCTGGCCCTGGCGGCTGCCGGTCTGTTCGACGAAGACCTGACGCCGCAAGGCCTCTACCACATGAGCCGCGCCCGCGACTGGGCCGGTTTCGTTTCCGCGGCCAAGGATTTTCACTCCCCCCAGGCCAACCTGATGTATGCGGATAGTTCCGGGGTTACGGCCCTTGTCGCCCCCGGTCATGTTCCGGTTCGGGCGGCAGGAAACGGCACGGTTCCGGTTCCAGGCTGGAATGGGACTTATGACTGGACCGGCTGGATTCCCTTCGACAAGCTGCCAAGATCGGAGGCACCCGCCAGCGGCGTTCTCGTCAATGCCAACAACAAGATCACCCCGGACGGCTACCCCTATCTCCTGACCGCCACCTGGCCGGAGCCATACCGGGCCAGCCGGATACGGCGTTTGCTTTCAGCCCAGCCCAAGCTTTCCGTGAAGGCGATGGCCGCGATCCAGATGGATGATCTTTCCGAAATGGCATTGGATATCAAACCATTACTACTTGATATCAAGACGACGTCGAAGAATGAGATCGCTGTCCTCGACAGAATCCGCAGTTGGGATGGCGTCATGGACCGTGACCGGGCGGAACCCCTGATTTTCACCATATGGGTGCAGGAACTGGTGCGGGAAATCTTTGCCGACAAGCTTGGAAGCCTGTTTCCGATCTGGGCCGGGGAACATCCTCTGGAATTGAAATCCGTTCTCATTACGAAGCCGGAATGGTGCGGTGACCTGATCACTCCGAATGTCGGCATCTGCCGAGAGAAAATCTCCGCCGCACTTCGCGCCGCGCTAAAGATACTGCGGAATCGTTACGGTGACGATATGACAGCATGGCGCTGGGGTGCGGCGCACGTTGCGACCTTCCAGCATCCTTTATTTCACAAATTTCCTATCCTCTCGCAGATTGCCGATCTGGCCCTCGCCAGCAACGGCGGCAACTTCACCGTAAACCGCGGTACCTTCGTTGTCGGCGACGAGCCCGGGGGAGCCATGCTGCCCCACAATCACGGTCCGGGCTTCCGGGCCGTCTACGATCTGGCCAACCTGGACAACTCACGATTCATCATCGCCACCGGACAATCCGGCAATCCCCTCTCCTCCCATTACGCCGACATGATAAGCCGCTGGCGTAGCGGCGAAATGGTGAAACTGGGCGGAGCCGGTACTCATCGGCTGACCTTGCGGCCGTAAGGGAACTACAGCAAGCGCCCCAGTCCGGCATAGGCGGAACGGAAGTAGAGGAGCGGCTGTCCACCTGCTGCGTAGCGGAGTTCCCGGACCCGCCCGACGATGATGACGTGGTCTCCGGCCTCGTGGGTCGCTTCGAGGGTACATTCCAGATTGGCAAGACAGCCTGTCAGCAACGGACATCCCCCTTCGCCCATAACGTGCTCGGTGTTGTCCCAGCGGTTTCCGGGGCGGGTGGCAAAGCGGATCGAAATCTCCTTCTGGGATTCGGTCAGAAGGTTGACGGCGAAGGCCCCGGCACGATAGGCCTCGAGATTGGAGGTGTTCTTGTCGAGGCAAACCAGAACCAACGGGGGGTTCAGGGACAGCGAGGAGAAGGCGCTGACGGTCACCCCCACCGGTTCCCCGCTTTTGGTAACCGCGGTGACCACCGTCACCCCGGAAGCGAAACAGCCGAGGGCATTGCGAAACGAGTGCGAGTCCACAACCATCGGAAACTCCTAATCCGGTGCGGCATGGGCGGCGAGCCAGCACCATGACTATACCAGAGACGGGGAGCCGTCCAATTGCCGAATGTCGATTTTTCGCACAGGATTCCACCCTCACCCGGCGATCTGAAAGCATCGGCGACTATATTCCGTCCCGATTATGTCCTCCCCGCATGACGCCGCTTGACTTGAAACCGATGCACTGAATTATACCCTGGTATTCGGGCCGCGCGTTTGTTTTGAATACCAGGATGGGGCTCACGCTCCCGGCCCGTCAGGACGTCGAAACCGATTGAACATACAAGGGCGGTATTTCTCATGTTTATCATGATCGGCTCCGGAGTGGTTGTCAGTTGCGTGGTCGGCGGCTATCTGGGTGGAGGCGGACACCTGGATGTGCTCTGGCAACCGTTTGAATTTCTTATCATCCTTGGGGCGGCCGTCGGCAGTTTCATAACCGGAAACACGAAAGGCGTCGTGAGCAGCATAGGCGGTGCCTTCAAGGTCATGATGCGAGGTCCGCGATTAAACAAAGCCAGTTACATAGAACTGCTTTCCATGCTCTACACCGTGTTCCGGCTGGCCAAGACCAAGGGCGATCTGGCCCTGGAAAGCCACGTCGAAAAACCTTCGGAAAGCCCCTTGTTTCAGCGTTTCCCGAATTTCGTCCACGATCATCACGCCCTTGAGTTTCTCTGCGACTACCTACGTCTTCTGACGCTTGGTACCAACAATGCGCACGAGGTCGAGGCGATCATCGATGCCGAAATCGAATCCCACCACAACGAGCTGCATGCACGCTCCGGTGCCATCACCAACATGGGGGACGCCATGCCGGCCCTGGGGATCGTGGCGGCGGTGCTGGGCGTGATTCACACCATGGGCTCCATCACCGAGCCTCCGGAGGTTCTGGGGCACCTGATCGGAGGCGCCCTGGTCGGAACCTTCTTCGGCGTGCTCTGCGCCTACGGTTTCGTGGGTCCCTTCGGTTCAAGCCTGGCGCAGACCTATGACACGGAGTCGATGTATCTACAGTGCATCAAGACCGGACTGCTGGCCCACATGCAAGGATATGCCCCACAGGTATCGATCGAATTCGCCCGGAAGATCCTGCCGCATGGCGTCAAGCCTTCCTTCAGCGAGCTTGAGGACGCCGTCAGCAATCTGAGCAACGAATGAGCAATCTGAGCAACGTATGATACGCATCAACCACCCCCACACGCCGATTGGATAGCCGACATGGCTGAAGAAGGTCAGCAACCAATCATCATCAAGCGCGTCAAGAAGGGCGGGCATGGCCATCACGGCGGTGCCTGGAAGGTGGCGTATGCCGACTTCGTGACCGCCATGATGGCCTTCTTCCTGCTGTTGTGGCTGCTGAACGCCGTGACGGAAGAGCAGCTTCAGGGTATTTCCAACTATTTCGCGCCGACTACAGTTTCCCGATCAACCAGTGGCGCTGGCGGTGTTCTGGGGGGCAAGGTCATCGGCGAGGGGGCCAGTTCCTCCAACTCGGCCTCTCCCAGCATCGCCATGACCCTGCCCCCCCCCAGCATCGGCGAGGGAACCGAAGGAAACGGATCTTCCCCCGACGAGACGGAGGGGGGAGCGAAGGAAGGATCCGGGGGTATTGACAGTGGAACGGGAAAAACACCCTCGGAGAAAGATATTGCGGATGCCGCCGCCCGCAAAGAACAGGAGGAATTCGAGAAGATGGTGGAGCGGCTGGACGAGGCCATCGACAAGACTCCGGATCTTCAGAAGATGAAACGCAACCTGATCGTCGACAACACCGCCGAGGGGCTGCGCATCCAGCTTCTGGACCAGGAGGGCAGCGCCATGTTCCCGTCCGGCAGCAGCGCCATGTTCGATCACACCCGGAAACTGCTGACCGTCGTCGCCGAGGCGATTGCCCAGATGCCCGAAAAAATTTCAATCTCCGGCCACACCGATTCCGTTCCTTTCCCGGATCCCACTGGTTACTCGAATTGGGAATTGTCCGCAGATCGCGCCTTGGCCGCTAGGCGGATATTACTTGCCGCTGGCGTGCCAGCGGCCCACATCACCCGCGTTTCAGGACGGGCGGAAACCGACCCTCTGATCAAGGAGGACCCGACCGACCCTCGCAATCGCCGGCTCGGCATTGTCCTCCTGCGGGATGCCCCACCCGTGCCCCAATCCGGTGCCGGACCGGATTCGTCTCCAAAGCCCTCTGGGCCCGCGCGAACTGCACCGATGCCCCTTCCCTCCTCGCTTCGCACCGGCACGAAGCCTGCGGGCCAGGGCGGCAAGGGTCACTGAGCGGCCCCGGAACCGGAGAGGACGTCAATGGACCACATCTCCCTGCGGCGGCCGCAGTTTTTCTTTACCACGGCCCCCATGCCCTGCCCCTACCTTCCCGGGCGGCAGGAGAGAAAGGTCGTCACCGAACTGAGTGGCGTCGAGGCCGTGATGCTGCATGATTCCCTTTCCCAGGCAGGGTTTCGTCGCAGTCACGCCATCGCCTATGCTCCAGCCTGCAATGGGTGCAGCCAGTGCGTCCCGGTGCGGATCGACGCTGAAGGCTTTCACTTCAGGCAAAGCTTCCGGCGCATTCTCAAACGCAACGCAGACTTGAAGGTAAGACTCGTCAAAGCCAAAGCCACCGCCGAGCAGTTCCGGCTGTTCTCACGATACCAGGAGTCCCGCCATGGCGGCAGTGACATGGCCCAGATGGTATACCACGACTATCGGGCCATGGTTGAGGACAGCCCCATAAACACGCACCTTGTGGAAATGCGGAACGCGGACAGCCACCTTGTGGCTACCTGCCTCACCGATGGACTGTCGGATGGGTTTTCCGCCGTATACAGCTTCTTCGATCCGGAGCTTCCGCAACGAAGCCTGGGAACGTACAGCGTCCTATGGTTGGTCGGCGAGGCGAGACGCCTCAACCTGCCTTACGTTTATCTGGGGTACTGGGTCGCCGAAAGCCGAAAAATGTCCTACAAGGGTCGCTTCGGCCCCATCGAAGCATTCACCCCCAACGGCTGGCAGCTTCTTTCCGAGAGCCAACAACAGAATACATAGGCATCCGCCCGGCCAATGAACCGACCGCGCGAGCTTTACCGTGAAGACGGTGAGTCAACCGGGCATCCCGGTATCATCCGAACCGGTTGTTTCTGGGAAATCCCGTTGGCGGTAGGCGGCCGGTTTGGCCTCGCTTACCCAACCACGGCCGAAGGTCGGCCTCCCGGCGTGTCCCGGATCCGCTCGCCCACGATAACCCCTCAGCCATGACCAGGCACCTGATGTCGGCAAGTCCGCCAGCCCCATGGTACTTTTGCAAGACAACCCCACGCCCACGGGTCATGAGCGGAATTTCCTCCTGAGAAAATACCAGCATCCGGCGATTTTCCCCTATCACCGCAAGAGCATCACCCGTCATCGGCAGACAGAATTTCGCGTCGTCTCCTTCTCCTGGATCGAGAATCCGCTTTCCGTTTCTGGTTTGGGCCACCACTTCGTTTTCCTCGACCAGGAACCCTCGGCCGGAAGCGGAAGCAACCAGAAGACGTCGTCCGGGCTGATGAACGAATAAGGCCACGACGGCAGCATCGTTGGGAAGGTCGATGCTGAGCCGCAGGGGCTCACCATGGCCCCGTCCCTTCGGCAAACGATCGCCGGTCAGAGTATAAAAGCGACCGTTACTGCCGAACAACAGCACCTTGTCGACGGTGGTGGCAGCAACGGAAAATCTCAGGGCGTCACCCTCCTTGAATTTCAGATCGATCTCACCATGCCCCTTGACGGCGCGAATCCACCCCTTTTCCGACAGAACGACCGTAATCGGCTCCCGTTCCACCAGAATATCCTCTGGCACATCGACCGGAGCCGCCGCCTGCCCCAGTTCCGTCCGTCGATGCCCCAGGGCCGTCGTCCGGCCAAACCGCCTGCGGACATCCCTGACTTGATCGGAAAGTGTCTTCCAGCGCCTGGACTCGTCGGCCAACAGTTCCGTGAGGTCCGCCTGCTCCGCACTCAGTTTGCCGTGCTCGGAGCGGATTTCCATCTCCTCCAGGCGACGCAGGCTTCGCAGTCTCATGTTGAGGATGGCTTCCGCCTGCACTTCGGTCAGTGAGAAGGTTGCCATCAGGACCGGTTTCGGCTCGTCCTCCTCGCGAACGATGCGGATGATCTCGTCAAGATTGAGGTAGGCGATGAGAAAACCGTCCAGAATCTCCAGCCGTCTGGCGATCCTGTCCAGCCGATGCCTGGACATGCGCCCCAGAATCTCCTGACGATGATCCAGAAAGGCGCGCAGAACCTCCTTCAGGGACATCACCCGTGGAGTGATACCGCCATCAAGGACATTCATGTTCAGATTGAACTTTGTCTCCAGATCGGTCTGTCGGAACAACTGCTCCATCAGGTGTTCCGGAGCCACGGTCCGATTTCTGGGCTCCAGCACGATCCGGACGACATCGGTGGACTCGTCGCGGACATCGGCCAGCAGGGACAACTTGCGTTCCGACAGCAGCAGGGCGATGTGCTCGATGACCTTGGCTTTCTGCACCTGATAGGGAATCTCGGTGATCACGACCTGGAAAAGACCGTGGGACAGTTTCTCGACCGTCCAGCGTGCCCGTAGGCGGAACGAACCGCGACCACTGCGATAGGCTTCCGTGATGGCCGCACGGTCCTCCACCAGCACCCCACCGGTGGGAAAATCGGGCCCGGGAACCAGGGCAACCAGTTCCTCAAGGCTCGCTTCCGGCTTCCTGATCAATAGGAGAATGGCCTCGCACAGTTCCCCGACATTGTGTGGCGGTATGTTGGTGGCCATGCCGACGGCAATGCCGGTGGAACCGTTGGCCAGAAGATTGGGAAATGCCGCCGGCAACACCACCGGCTCCAGTTCTTCGCCGTCATAGGTGGCGCGGAAATCAACGGCGTCCTCGTCCAGACCGTCCATCAGTGACTGGGCAACGGCGGTCAGCTTGGCTTCGGTGTAACGCATGGCCGCGGCGTTGTCGCCGTCGATATTGCCGAAATTCCCCTGCCCCTCCACCAGCGGATAGCGAACGGCAAATTCCTGGGCAAGCCGGACCAGGGTGTCGTATACGGCGACATCGCCATGGGGATGATACTTGCCGATCACGTCGCCGACCACGCGCGCGCACTTTTTAAAGCCGCCTTCCGGGTCCAGCCGCAACTGCCGCATCGCGAACAGGAGGCGCCTGTGAACCGGCTTCAGACCGTCCCGCACGTCTGGCAACGATCGGGCCACGATGGTGGACAATGCATAGGCAAGGTAACGCTCGCCCAGGGCCTCGGCCAGGGAGGTCTCGACGATGTTACCGGTCGTGTTCACGACATGCCCCCGTTTGCATCGGAGATTCAAGAAGCGTAACCAGCCGCTCCCGGGCCGGCACCAGGATAGACAATACGTGCCGCTTCAGAAAGTGGCCCGTCAGCCGCAATCCCGCCGCCAGGTCCGCCGGGGCGGCGTCTCCTTCCCCGGAAAGGAAGGCAGGAAGAGCCAGCAGACGGTCGCGATACGGCTCACCCGCCGAGGCCGACACGGCGGCCCCGGTACGGGGCGAGACGTAGATCAAGTCGTCATTGCGGCCGGTTGCGGCACACCTCCCCAGGTCCAGGCCATACCCAAGATGCTCCAGCAACCGCAGCTCCCACCGGACGTATCCCGCAGCCCATTCCGGACTGCCGGAGGTCAGCAGATCCAGAAGCAAGGTCATATCTTCATGAACCTCCGGACAGGGTTCCCGCTCCGGCAGGGCTACGGCAAGGACGGCGCAAGCCGAAATCAGGGCGGAAAGACGCTTTCTGTCTACTAGTAGATCAGAAGAAACCGCTCTGGACAGTTCGCATCGATAGGAACCAAGTTGTTCTTCCAGCCGTCCCCGCCACCTCGCCTGTACCCGGTTACCGGGTTGAAGCACTCCCCGCAGGATCTTGCCCCTCCCCCCCCTCACCAGACCGGCATGGCGGCCACGGCAGCGGGATAACAGGGTGACAATCAGGGACCCATCTCCGTGGGGCCGCGTCAGCAGCACCACGGCATCCTCATCGGACCACTCCATGGCATCGGCTTCCCACTGGAAGAGTCACGCATCGAAACGGAGCGACCACTCGTTATAGACGGATCGCTTCTCCAACCAGTCCTCAATCACCTTGACATGCAGAAACAGGTGAACACGTCTCTCGAACAGATATTCCATCTCGCAGCGGGCGGACAGTCCCAGAGACTTGATACGGCTTCCCCCCTTGCCCAGCACGATCGCACGCTGGCTTTCCCGCACCACGATGATGGTCTGGTCGATACGGGCGCTGCCGTCCTCCCGTTCCTCCCACTGGTCGGTCGTTACGGTCGTGGTATAGGGCAACTCTTTTTGTAGTTGCAGGAAAACCTTCTCCCGGGTGATCTCCGCCGCCAAAAGCCTCATTGGCATATCGGATATCTCATCCTCCGGAAACATCCAGGGTCCCCGCGGGGCGTTCCCGGCCAGAAAGGCCACCAAGTCATCAACCCCATCCCCGGTCTCGGCGGAAATCATGAAGATGTCGGTGAAAATCCCGTGAGCATTGCACGCGGCCGCCAAGGCCAGCAATTTTTCCCGGTGAATAAGGTCGATCTTGTTCAGAACCAGAATTGCCGGGCGTCTGGCCTCTTTCAAACCGGCGATGATTCGCCCCACATCTTCGCCAAGGCCCCGCTCTACGTCTACTAGTAGAATAACCGCGTCGGAATCCTTCGCTCCCTCCCAGGCGGCGGCGACCATGGCACGGTCAAGCCTGCGCCTGGGCTGGAAGATGCCCGGCGTATCGATAAGAACAAGCTGGGTCGAACCGGAGAGAGCAATCCCCCGCACCCGGGTACGGGTGGTCTGGACTTTGGGCGAGACGATACTGACCTTGCTTCCGACGATCCGGTTGATCAGCGTCGACTTGCCGGCGTTGGGGACACCGATGACGGCAACGAAGCCACAACGCAACTCTCCGTCGGTCGTTTTTGCGTCCGTTTCCATCATCTCGTCTTGCCCTCCATCAGTATCCGCGCCGCCGCCTGTTCAGCCGCGCGTCTGGAGGGACCGGAGGCGCGCACCGGAGCCTCCTGCTCCACCCGCAGTTCTACCAGAAAGATCGGTTCGTGGGGCGGACCCTCGCAGGAAAGCACCTGATAGACGGGCAGAGGACGACCCAGCCCCTGGGCCCACTCCTGTAGCGCGGTCTTGGCATCTTTGGGCGGGGCAGCGGATTCCCGTTCCATCAGTACCGTCCACCGTGGCCTGACAAAAGCCTCGGCCGCAGCCAGTCCACCATCGGAAAACATCGCCCCGATCACCGCTTCACAGGCATCGGCCAGGGTCGTCGGATTGTCGCGACCCCCGCCATCCCCTTCCCCCTTGGACAGAATCAGATACGCTCCCAGGTCAATCTCCCTGGCGATCTCCGCCAAAGCCTCGCGGCAGACCAGGGAGGCATGGCGCCGGGCCAGGCCTCCCTCCTTCTCCCCTGGAAACCGTGTCAGAAGCATGTCGGCTATGATCAGGCCCAGAACCCGATCACCGAGAAACTCCAGTCGCTCGTAGACGGTGACCCGGACGGCTCCCGTGGTAACAGCGGCACTCGGATGCACCAGGACCTGTCGCAAAAGCTCAGGACTTCGGAAACGATACCCAAGTATGGAAAACAGGGCGGACAGCCCTCCGTCCGCTCCGCGCGCCGTCACCGCACTTCCTGAAACATGCGGGAGAAGCGAACCGCCATCGGCCACTTCCAGATTTCCCACCAGCGCGCGCTGCCATCCACCGAAAAGAAAAGAAACCGAGCCCGGCCCACGAAATTCTCTATGGGCACATAACCGACCTGGGCACGACTGTCGGCAGAATTGTCGCGATTGTCACCCATGACGAAGTAATGCCCCTCCGGCACGACGAACTCGCGCGTATTACTGTAGGGGCTGTTGTTCGAAACGACGATAACAGGATGGCGAATCCCACCCGGGAGCGTTTCCATGTACTGGACAAAACGCAGCGTATTGCCCCTTTCATCGTGTTCCACATAGTCCCCGATCTGCTCACGCGGGACTTCGACGCCGTTCAGAAACAGCGCTCCGCCGATCATCTGGACACGATCGCCGGGCAGGCCGATCACCCGTTTGATGTAATCGGTCCGATTGTCCAGCGGCAACTTGAACACCGCAACGTCCCCACGCTTCGGGCCCTCCTCGAACACGCGCCCGGAAATCAGCGGGAGACCAAAGGGAAGCGAGTAACGGCTATATCCATAGGTATACTTCGATACGAACAGATAGTCCCCCACCAGAAGGGCCGGGATCATCGAACCGGAGGGGATATTGAACGGCTCGAAGGCAAAAGTGCGAACCATCAGGGCGATCAAGACGGCATAGACCACCGTCTTGACGGATTCCTGCGCTCCCCCGTTTTTTCTTCGCTTCATCGCCCCTTCAATCTCGTCAATCACGGCTCCCGCAGGGAGCTACACTTCCCCGGTCGAAACGCACCGGATCAAGCCAGCCCGGGACACCGATGTCAAGGCGCAAACTCAGAGCGATCGGTGAAGACCAAACTCTCGCGGCATGGCCGAGAGGATCACCACCGCCTGGGCCAGGGGATACTCGTCGGTCAGGGTAAGCTCAAGGCTCGCCGCCATGCCCTCCGGGGTCATGGCCTGAAGCCGCGCCAGCGCCCCCCCGCTGAGAATCAAAAACGGCTTGCCCGTCGGCAGACTGGCCACCTCCAGGTCTTTCCAGAAAACCCCCTGGCGGAACCCGGTACCGAGAGCCTTGGCGCAAGCCTCCTTGGCGGCGAACCGCTTGGCATAGCCGGCCCCACGCAACCGCCCGCACGCGGAACGGCGCTCTATTGCCTGACGCTCCCGTTCCGTGAAGATTCTCCCGGTGAAGCGCTCGCCAAAACGGTCCAATGTGCTTTCGATACGGCGGATATCGACAAGATCAGAGCCAAGCCCCAGGATCATGACTCCCGTCCTTCGTCCATCCGTGCCCGCATCCGCCGGATCGCGCTTTCCAGACCGTCGAAAACAGCTTCCCCGATCAGGAAATGACCGATGTTCAACTCGACGATAGTGGCAATCCGAGCCACCGGCACCACGGTTTCGTAGCTGAGGCCATGGCCGGCATGGCACTCCAGGCCAATCGCCTCCGCGTGCGCCGCCGCCGCTTCCAGGCGTGCCAGCTCGGAAACCTTCCGGACCGTCCCCTGGGCCGCGCACCAGGCACCGGTGTGCAACTCCACCACCGGTGCCCCAATCGCCCGCGCCACATCCAGTTGCGACACCTCCGGCTCGACGAACAGGGAAACACGGATACCGGCCTCGCCCAGCCGCTGGACCAGAGGGCGCAGGGATTCCTGCCCGCCGACAACGTCAAGCCCCCCCTCGGTGGTCCTCTCTTCCCGCCGCTCCGGCACGATGCAGGCGGCATGGGGGCGGTGACGCAGGGCGATCCCGACCATTTCAGGCGTCGCGGCCATCTCCAGATTGATCGGCACCCCGATCTCGCCGACTAGGCGCTCGATATCGCGATCGGAGATATGACGTCGATCCTCGCGCAGATGCGCCGTGATGCCGTCGGCCCCGGCCCGCACGGCGGCATGGGCCGCGCGGATGGGGTCCGGGTGCCCCCCTCCCCGCGCATTGCGGAGGGTCGCCACATGGTCGATGTTCACGCCGAGGCGCAGATGCCTCTTCATGACAGATCCTCCCGTTCGCCACTCATTTATGGGCGCGTTCGACCGAACTGATGGCCGGATTGGCGCGCAGGGCGGCGATGATGTTGGTCAGATGCCGAACGTCCCGTACTTCCACGTCGACCAGCATATCGAAAAAGTCGGCGGTGCGATTGGTGATCTTGAGGTTGGAGATATTCCCCTGGCTGCGCGCGATCATCGTGGACAGACCGCCCAGGGTTCCAGGCTCGTTCGCCACCACCAGGTTGATCCGCCCGACATAGGTCGCCCCATCAACGGTCTCCCCCCATGACAGATCCAGCCACCGGTCCGGCTGATCGGAGTAGGCCTCAAGGGAATCGCAATCGATGGTGTGGATATTCACGCCCTTGCCGGTGGAGACGATCCCGACGATGCGATCCCCGGGCAACGGATGACAGCAACCGGCGTAGTGGACCGCCATGCCGGCGATCAGGCCCCGTATCGGCAGCGAGTTGTCCTTTTCCTTCTCCTTGGGCTTGGGTTTGCTCCTGTGGGTGGCAATGGATACGATCTTGCTCAGTCTGGACATCTTCAGGACCGGATACACGGCGGTGACCACCTCGTGCCCGGTCAGGTTGCCCTGCCCCACCATCGAACAGAGCTCATCGACCGTCGTCGCCTTGAATTTTTTCAAGACGCCTTCCAGGCCCTTTTCGGTGTATTCGTATCCCTCCTGACGAAAGACCTTCTGGAGCATGGCCCGGCCAAGCCCCACGTACTGGGTACGCATCTGGGTGCGCACGAAACGGCGTATCCGTGCGCGGGCCTTGCCAGTGACGACGAACCGCTCCCACTCCGGCGACGGCGTCTGGGCCTTGGAGGTGATGATCTCCACCTGATCGCCGTTCTGTAGTACCGTCCGCAACGGAACCATGCGCCCGTTTATCTTGGCCCCGACACAGGTATCCCCCACCGCCGTATGCACGGCATAAGCGAAATCCAGCGAAGTGGATCCGCTCGGAAGAGCCATGAGGTCCCCCTTGGGCGTAAAGCAGAACACCTGATCCTGGAACATTTCCAGCTTGGTGTGCTCAAGAAACTCCTCCGGTCCGGCGGCATGGTCGAGAATTTCCAGCAACTCCCGCAACCATCGATACTGACGCCCATCGACGTTCTTTGTTCCCTGCTTGTACTTCCAATGGGCAGCCACCCCCAACTCGCCAACCTCGTGCATTTCCTGGGTGCGAATCTGGACTTCGATACGGTGCCGTTCCGGTCCAATGATGCCGGTGTGCAGCGAACGGTATCCGTTCGGCTTCGGTGTCGAGATGTAATCCTTGAACCGGCCGGGTACCATGGGATAGCGACTGTGGATGACCCCGAGCGCCCGGTAGCAGTTTTCCACCGTGCCGACGATGACCCTGAAGGCCATGATGTCCGAGAGTTGCTCGAAACCTACGCTCTTGCGTTGCATCTTCCGCCAGATGGAGTAGGCACTTTTCTCTCGGCCGGAAACGACGGCATCGACCCCGGATTCGGCCATGGTTTCCTGCAACTGCTGTATGATACGGGGAACCAGATCCCCGCCCTGCTCCCGCAGATACCGCAACCTGGCAACCAGGGACGCCTTGGCATCCGGATAAAGTTCCGTAAAAGCAAGGTCATCCAGCTCGTTCTTGATTTCGTGTATGCCTATGCGTTCCGCAAGGGGAGCATAGATTTCCATCGTTTCCAGAGCAATCCGACGCCGTTTGTCGGGACTGCTGACATACCCCAGGGTCCGCATGTTGTGGACACGATCGGCAAGCTTGACCAGAAGGACGCGAATATCCTCCGACATCGCAAGCAGAAGCTTGCGAAAATTCTCCGCCTGTTTGGTCTGGTCCGACTGAAGCTGTATCCGGGTCAGCTTTGTGACACCGTCCACCAGCCGCGCCACCTCGGCTCCGAACAATCGCTCGATGTCCTCGATCGTGGCCGGTGTGTCCTCGATCGTGTCATGAAGCAGAGCGGTGATGATGGAGGCGGAATCCAGCTTGAACTTGGTGAGGATACCCGCGACTTCTATGGGGTGGGAGAAGTAGGGATCGCCCGAGGCCCGCTTTTGCGAGCCGTGCATCTTCAGGGCAAAGACATAGGCGCGATTGATGGCATCTTCGTCCGCTGCGGGATCATACGAACGCACCCTTTCGACAAGCTCGAACTGACGAAGCATCCCGGAACATCCACACACGCCGCAGAGGCGACGGCCCGCAGCCGCAGACAGTCAAAGGCACGTGTCAGCACCCTGTGGCTCCAACATCAGATACTATCGTCGTCCCCCAGGGAATCGGCGACAAAGCCGTCACCCTCCGCATCCAGGGAGGCAGGATCGTCATGGATCGAAAGCCCTTCCTCGGAAAGCTCCTCGTCAATGGCCATCTCGCCGATTTCAGACATCATATCAAGATCCGGAGACAACGGCTCCAGATTGTCGTCTTCCGGTTCATCCCGCTCCACATGCTTTTGCATACCCTGGATCACGGAATTGCGCAGAGTCACCACGTTAACGGTACCCTCGGCAATCTCCCGCAAAGCCACGACCGGATTCTTGTCGTTGTCGCGTTCCAGGGTCAAAGGGGCTCCACTGGCAATCTCGCGGCCACGCTGAGCTGCTACCAGAACCAGTTCGAAACGGTTTTGAACCTTGAGAATGCAGTCCTCAACTGTCACGCGCGCCATGTAACGACACCTCCGGCAACCCCTTCCCAAGCTGACCAGTATATACGAGCCGCCCTGTCAAAACGCAAGTCTATCGCCAGGGCCTTCGCGCCAGCATCCGCCAGGAGGAGGCGACCCCCCATAATACCAACGGCCGTTAATGCTGACGCATTCACGGCCGTTGTATTTTCCCTCAATCGCCGGGCGCGGCCGTCCGGCCGCTTGGCTCTCGGCGCAGTGGCACCGGCCCGTCATGCCAGCGGGCATGCGTCCCGCCTGACGTCGCGGGCTCCAACGGGCGGAAGAGTCAAGCTCTCCGACCGTTGGTATAAGAATACAGCCCGGAGCCTTTCAGAACACTCAGGAATTTGTGATATGTCGATCGCCATAATTACTCTCCCACGGTTCCAGGAAATGGTGTAGAAGAAGGCCGCGATGGCGACTCGTGAAGGCTTTCTGTCGCGCCACGGTGCCGTGTCAATACCGCATGTGGCTGCGGCCTGCCACCCTCGCGCTTCTGATGAAATGGGGTTCGTATGTCCACCAAAAACCTGAAATACCTGTTCCGCCCGCAGTCCGTCGCCGTGATCGGTGCCTCCACACGGCCAAAGGCGGTGGGAACGCTGGTCATGCGAAATCTGTTGCAGGGTGGGTTTTCCGGTCCGATCATGCCGGTCAATCCGGTGCATCAGTCGGTCTCCGGTGTACTGGCCTATCCGGACGTTTCCAGTCTGCCCGTCACCCCGGAAATGGCCGTGATCTGCACGCCTCCGCAGACGGTCCCGGAGATCATGCGGGATCTGGCGAAGCGAGGCACCAAGGCCGCCATCATTCTGACCGCGGGACTGACCCGGGCCCAGGACGCCTCGGGCCGCACGCTCCAGGACGTCGTGCTGGAAATCGCCCACGAGAACGAGATCCGGATACTGGGCCCGAACTGTCTGGGTCTGATCGTGCCCGGCATCGGACTCAATGCCAGCTTTGCGCACCAACCGGCCCTGCCGGGCAAGATCGCCTTCGTTTCGCAGTCGGGGGCCATGTGTACCGTCGTGCTCGACTGGGCGCGGCCGAAAGGGATCGGATTTTCCCATTTCATTTCGCTCGGGGACTCTGCCGACCTCGATTTTGGTGACGTCATCGATTACCTGGGCAGCGATCCGTCTACCCGGGCGATACTCCTCTACATAGAGTCGATCCGTCAGCGCCGGAATTTCATGTCGGCGGCCCGGGCAGCGGCTCGCAACAAGCCGGTGCTGGCGATCAAGGCCGGACGGGTGGCCGAGGGGGCCAAGGCCGCCGCCTCCCATACCGGAGCCCTGGCAGGCTCCGACGTGGTCTATGACGCCGCCATCCGCCGCGCCGGCATGCTCCGGGTCAACAGCTTCGAGGAACTTTTTGCCGCCGTGGAGACCCTGCACCGGGCTCGCCCGCTGAGCGGAAGCCGTCTGGCCATTCTCACCAACGGTGGCGGTCTCGGCGTCATGGCCGTGGATCACCTGGTCTTTGACGGCGGAGTACCAGCCCAGCTTTCCGGGGAGACCGTTGCCAAACTCAATGCGGTGCTGCCCTCCACGTGGTCCGGAAGCAACCCGGTGGACATCATCGGCGATGCCCCGGCCGAGCGCTACGTGGATGCCATGAAGATCCTGTTCGAGGCTCCGGAAGTGGATGCCGTGGCCTGCATCCACGCGCCGACCGCCATCACTTCCAGCACCGACGTCGCCGAGCACATCGTCCGTGCGATGAAGGAAAACCGCAGCGCCAACCTCATGACCTGCTGGGTGGGCGAGGAAATGGTCGCCCCGGCCCGCCATCTGTTCGAAGACGCCGGCATTCCCTCCTACGATACGCCGGAAAAGGCCATGCGCGCCTTCATGCATCTGGTGAACTACCGTAAAAATCAGGAACTCCTGATGGAGACCCCGCCGTCGGCTCCGGTGGAGTTCACCCCCAACGTCTCTGTCGCACGTCTGATCGTGGAGAATTCCCGCGCCTCCGGCAGCGATATGATGAGCGAACCGGAGGCCAAGGCCGTCCTGTCCGCTTTTGGGATTCCCACCATCGAAACCCACATTGCCCGCACGCCGGCCGATGCCGGCCGCATCGCCCGCGAAATGGGAGGGCGTGCCGCCCTCAAGATCCTTTCCATGGACATTTCCCACAAGTCCGACGTGGGGGGGGGT
>JBKACM010000141.1:0-6619 GCA_046269335.1 Alphaproteobacteria bacterium
CGAACGATCGCGCGGGCGCTCAATGCGCCATTCCCAGACCGTGATGAGTCAAGCTCATCTCGGTCTGGTATGATATCTGACATCTGATATCTGACATCTGACATCTGACATCAGCACGCCCCCTGGCCTTTTGCCACCACGACCACCGTGCGGGCCAGGATATGCAGATCCAGCCACAGGGACCAGTTGCGGATGTAGTAGGTGTCAAGCTGCTGCTGCCGTTCGATCGAGAGGTAATTCCGCCCCGAAATCTGCCACAGACCGGTGATTCCGGGCCTTATCTGCCGGCGCAGCCGGTAAACGTCGGGGGCCAGGGATTCGAGGTGGTAGCGCGGCAGTGGCCTGGGGCCAATCAGGCTCATGTCCCCCTTCAGGACGTTCCATAGCTGCGGCAGTTCATCCAGGCTCCAGCGCCGCAGAAAGCAGCCGACGCCGGGAAGGATGCGCGGGTCCTCCCGAAGCTTCATGAATTCCCGCCATTCCCGCCCGGTTTCCGGGTGTTGATCCAGCAGCCCCTCCAGCCGTGTTTCCGCATCGGCGACCATGGTGCGGATCTTGATCAACCCGAAATTCCGTCCGTTCAGGCCTTCGCGATCCTGGACGTAGAACGCCGGGCCCGGGGAGGCTACCCGGATCAGGACCGCGCAGGCCGCTATCAGAGGCAGGGCGAAGACCAGAGCTATCAGGGAGAACAGAATGTCCAGAGTGCGTTTGGCCCATCGATTGGCGGGCTCCAGCAGACTCCGGCGCAACTCCAGCCCAAGTCTGGTGCCGATCTCTCGCGGTTGTACCCATTGGGTCTGAATGGGGCCGAAGTCCGGCAGCAGCACGATGCGCGGGTAGGAAAGGGAATCGGTGATGGTATGCAAGGACACGAAGTCAGCGGGAACGATCAGGATGGCCAGCTTGACTGCCGGGGCTGCCAGGGCCGGCGGATCGGCAGGTTCGAAAGGAGACTCCCCGCTTCTGACTGGAATCCACCCCAGCAGGCGATCTCCCTGAAGATCGGCGATGATTCCGTTCCGTTTTTCCGCTGGCCCGAACACCGCGACCGGCATGCCCCACCGGCCGGAGCGTACCAGTGACGCTCTGGCCAATGCGTCCCACACCGGCAGCAGCAACAGGGCCGTGGTGGCGGTGGCCAGCAGCAGGCCCCGGGACCACCTGGCATCCTGGGTCAGGTAATCGAACAGGATCATCAGGGCAAAACAGAGACCAACCGCCAGGGTGCGGCGGCGCAGCCGCTCTACCGGGGTCAGTCCGTAACCGGGATAGAGGCCGACAACGGCGCATATCAGAACAGGCAGACAGACCGCCACATGCACACCGGCGTAGACCGAATAGGGCAACTCTATGGGGTACCAGTGGGCGACGGCGGCCCTCAGGGTCCAGCCGATGATGACAGACCCTTGCAGGATCAACCAGTCACCGAGGGACAGGACAAACCCAGGCAACCGGCTCTGCCGAAACGCCGGAGTCAGAACCGCTGCCTCGTCTTGCTTCTGGCGTTCGCCGCTGGCTGAAAAACGCTGCATGGGCATTGTATAACACATACAACACGGACGCGGCTACGAAAAACCCGTATTCCGCGTGTTGTTCCGCCATGGAACACGTCCGAATCACGCCAACGCCCGGTGGTGCATAGGAAGGGGTCCATGCGCTTCCAACCGACACCGAAGATCAAGCTGAAACTACGCTGTCTCCATCAGCGAATACTTCCATAGCTCTTTTTGAACTGATCCCGGTCGAGGGCAATCTGGAAATATACGGAGATTTTTTTCTTCGCCAGATCGTCGCTCAGTCCTTCCACTTGCACATCCCACTTGCCGTGGCAGTTCTTCTCAAGCCACTTTTCCAGGGACTCCACGGTCTTGCTGGTATTCAACGTCACGCCAAAAGACAAATCGCCCATGAGAGTCGCCCCATCAACGGTTGCCATTTCGTTTTGGCGGGGCACACCACCGGCACGCGATCCAAGTCCCGGATCCAGGGGTGACCACCGCCCAGCTCTGCATTTTAGGCCGGTGTCAGCAATCATCAAGGGGATCATGCACCGAAACGAGTCAAAATTCGTTCGACCGAAGCCAAATATCCGCCACCGAACAGACGAACATGGACCAGCAGGGGATATAGATTGTAAAGGTCACGCCTAGTGTCGAAAAAATCCGGCCGGATCGGTCTCAATTCGTGGTAGCGCCGAAAGAACGCCTTGCCGAAGGTAGAGAACAGTGTCGAAAAAGCCAGTTCTATTTCCGGGTCGGCATAATAAATGGCCGGGTCCACGAAGCCGGCTATTCGGCTTCGGTGGATTAGAACATTTCCGGTCCACAGGTCGCCGTGTATCAGGGACGGCGAGGATGGCGGGCCGATCAGGGATTCCAGGTTTCCGGACAGTTTTTCCAGCCGGTCCAGGACCCGTCCGGGCATCCGTCCGGCCTGGACCGCCTTCCGACCCATGTGCAGCAGGCGTTGATCCCGGAAGAAGGTGATCCAGTCGGCAGAAGGACGGTTGGGTTGGGGCAAACCGCCGATCCGGGTGTCCCAGGCCAGACCGTAATGGTCGGCGGTAATGCCGTGAAGGGCCGCGATCACCTCGGCGGCATGGTGTTCCGAGGCCGCATCGATCGGGTCTCCGGCCTCTATCCAGGTCATCAGCAGCAACAGCTCGTCGCTGGACAGCACTTCCGGAACCGGAAGATCGCTGTTGTCCTTGAGATAGCGCAGCATATCCCCTTCCACGTCGAGGCCGCTGCCCGCAAATCCCACCTTGGCCACCAGAGTGTCACCACAGGCAAGGCGTATCCGATAGACTTGGCCGACGCATCCACCACTCAAGGGACCGTGACTGGCGACCCGGCTTCCCGCGATCACTTCGATTCTGGTGGCAAGTTCGGGAGATATCGTCATCGTGGCCGCCGTCAGTCCTGAAGCCTGCGCAGAACCTCGGCCACCAGTGGTACGGTGATGGGGCGGTGTTCGGCCATGGCGATGCTGTCCGCGGCGGCGACCACGGCGCGGGCCACGGAGAAGGATCGTTCCATGTGCCGCAGCAGAAACTCGACGATCTCCGGCGTGACCCGAAGCTGGCGATCCGTGAACAGCTTTACCAGAACCGCCCGCATCAGGGTATCGTCGGGCGCGGCGATCGTGGCCACCGGCAGCGTTGCCAGCCGGGAGGCCAGGTCGGGCAGGCGGATACCCCACCGTGCTGGTGGCAGCC
Source organism: Alphaproteobacteria bacterium (assembly GCA_046269335.1). Classification (GTDB taxonomy): domain Bacteria; phylum Pseudomonadota; class Alphaproteobacteria; order Rhodospirillales; family Rhodospirillaceae; genus JADFXL01. The sequence goes on from JBKACM010000141.1 coordinate 3,221, forward strand.
GGGCGGTCAGCAGCAGCCCCCCTCCGGACTGGGCAAGCACGTTGTAAAGGTGCAGGAGCGAAACCTCGTCGACCCCGCGGTCGGCATCCTCGACGATGACCACCTTTCCTCCGGTGGCTGTCGCCAGCGACCGTGCCGGCTGCTCGCGATCCAGTTCGGCGGCGGGGAGGAGGGCGGCTCCGGTAGCAGTTGCGAAAACCTGGGCCAGGTGCGACTTGCCGCAGCCGGGGGGGCCACACAGGGCCAGGGCTTGGGCCGGCCACCGTGGCCAGGCCTCCAACCAGGAAACGGCCTCCCGGTTTCCGGGGGCCACCAGGAAGTCCTCCCGTCCCAGAGCGGGACGATGGCCAAAATCCAGGAGGAGCTGTTCAGGCCGTACCACCCGGTTCTTCCTCGTCCCGATACAGGGGGCCTTCCAGATAACGGCCGAGACCGAATCGCACCAGAACCCCGATCACGGCGGCGGCCGGCACCGCCAGCAATATGCCCAGAAAGCCGAACAGAGTCCCTCCGGCCAGCAGGGCGAAGAGAATCCATACCGGATGCAGATGGACCCGGCGGCCGACCAGCCTGGGGGTCAGCACGTTGCCTTCCAGCAACTGCCCGATAGCAAACACCAGAGCCACCAGGGCAACGTCATGCCAGTGGCTGAAATGGGCTACCGCCAGCCCCATGCCGGTGACGAAGCCGACGATGGTACCCAGGTAGGGAATGAAGGAAATCATGCCGGAGATAAAGCCCACGATCAGGCCGACATCCAGGCCAACCAGAGTCAGGCCGAGGCCGTAGAAGGTGCCGAGGGCCAGGCACACGCTGGCCTGTCCCCGCACGAAACCGGCAATGGTCCGGTCAATGTCCCGGAAAATCTGGTGGATGGTCGAGGAGTGGCGCCGGGGGAGCCAGCCGTCCAGGACCGCCACCATCTGGTCCCAGTCCCGGAGCAGATAGAAGGTCACCACCGGCGTGATGACGATCAGCGACAGCACGTTCAGGACGGCGGCGCCTTCGTTCAGAATTCCGCCGAGCAGGCTCCACAGCCACTTCACCGCATCTCCCGCGAACCCCGCCACCGCGTCCTTCAGACTGGCCTGCTGGGAGGGATTGAGCTTGGCGGCCCATTGTCCAAAGAAGGGTTTTGCCCAGAGTTCCACGGCGTGAAAATACTCGGGCAGACGGGTCAGAAGCCGACCGATCTGGTCGGCCAGCAGGGGGACCACCAGAGCCAGTGCCGCCAGGGCCAGAACGCCGAACGCCAGGGTGATGAGGGTGGTGGCCCAGGTGCGGGAGAGACCCCAGGCTTCCAGCCGGTCGGCGACCGGGTCCAGGACATAGGCCACCGCCATGCCGGCGACAAACGGCAACAGGACGGGTCGTAACAGATACAGCCCCGCCATCATCAGCACCAGACCCATCAGCCAGAAGGTACCGTGGCGTGCTCCGGTCATAGTCTTCCACCCATCATCGGGCTCGCCGCGCGCCACCACACCAGGAGATAGGCGGCACCGGAACTCAGTACCGTTGTCGCGACGATCACGATCATCATACCGACTGCGGCCTTGACGTCCAGACCCAACCCCGGTCCCGCCAGCACGACCGAAGCCAGCACGGCCTGGGCCGCCGTGTTGAGTTTGCTGACTCCAAGCGGCTTTACACCGATGCCGATATCGCCCGCGACGAGCTGGTGCGTGATGACGCCGCCGATGATCAGGATATCCCGAAACACCACCATGATGACCAGCCAGTTCGGCAATTGTCCCAGAAATCCCAGGCTTACATAGGCACCGATTACCAGGGCCTTGTCGGCCAGGGGATCCAGCAGCGCGCCAAAGGCGGTTTGGGCGTTCAGATACTTGGCCAGTCGTCCATCGACGATATCGGTCAGGGCGGTGGCGACAAACAGCCAGAACGCCGCCGAGGGCATGGGCTCGATGATCAACCACACGACCACCGGTGCCGAGAACAACCGGCAGAAGGTCAGAAAATTCGGTAGGGACCGGAGAGTCACTCGACGACCACCGGGGGTGGAGTCTGAACCGGCATCGACGCCGGCACCTGCACCTGCACCTGCACCGGGACCGGGACCGTGCGTGATACCGTCCATAGCTCCGGTCCACGTTCCAGACGCAGGCCGCGCTCGGTGAAAGCCCTGGTCAGCCGGTCCTCGTCTCCGTTGAACTTGAAGACAAGTTGAACCTGGGTGCGGGTGATGGCCTGTACTCGCCATGTCTGAAGCGCAGGGATGGCGGCAAGGCTGCGGCGCAGGGACAACCAGTCCTCAAGGGAAGCCAGGGAGGCCATGGCGGTAATCTGGGCGGTGGGCTGCGCCTGGGCACCGGCCGTTCCTCCGCTGGCCCGTCGCCAGCTCTCTTCCAGGGTGGCCGCGGTTTCCTGGACCGCGCGGGCCAGCAGGGACTCCAGAGACTCGCCGGGGGTTCCGGCGATACGGTGCGGTTCCGATCCTCCGTATGGCGGCGGGCCGGCCAGGCGCAACTGGAGTTCCGGTGGCGAGGCCGCGACCACCACCACATGCGCCACCACAGCCGAGCTGGCATTCTGCTTCTTGGCAACCGCCCGCAGCATCTGGACGTCACCGGCGACGGCCTTTTCCGTCGTGATGGCGGCGAGATTGTCGGCATCCCCGGCCGGGAGCACCGTCGGCACCACGCCGGCGGTGGGAGGATGCGCAAGCCAGGCGGCTCGCCAGCGATTGCTGTCCTCCCACAGCTCCGGCAGCGAATCGAGTCTGCCCTGGAATACGGGAATGACCGCGACCGGGTTCATGACCGGTTCGGTGAAGGAAATATTCCGTCCACGCAGGAAACCCCGGACCGCGGAGGGCTTGAAGTGTACGCTGAGCGAAGCGATGTAGCGAACCGCCGATGCCTTCTCCTTGTCCACGGCCACGTCCTGGATCAGATCCAGCAGTACCGAATCGCCGACGGCTGGCACCCGGGTCAGGTCGGCGGGGGCCAGCAGCCGTTCCATCAGACGGCGGAAAGCGGCGCTCTGGCCCTGGGCCATGGCGCGGGTGCGGGCTTCGAGCGCCGATCCGGCGGTCACGTCCACGGCCACGTCCGAGATGGTGAAGGCGTCATCGGCAGCACGAACCGGGGGAATGCCGAAGACAAGGACCAGCACCCCCAGGCATAACCCCGCCAACGTTCCCAATCCGTGGTGCAGACGTGGCGCAAGAAACATTGCAAACCCTTCCCGATGAAGTATGTTTCCCCCAGGCACGTGGTCCACTGTAGCAGACGAGGACGCCATTTCCACCCCTTCCGACATGCCCTCCGGCGGTGGGTTGAGCTACCGGGACGCCGGTGTTTTTATTCATTGCTTAACCTGAAAAGATTGAACATTCTTAATATTAAAATGAGAATTCCTATGCATTTGAATATC
>JBKACM010000142.1:0-6581 GCA_046269335.1 Alphaproteobacteria bacterium
GGGAGCAGATGCAGGCCGGGGCCGTCAAGGCCATCTCCAACATTGAGGCGGAAATATTGGTCAAGATCCCCATGATGGTGGTGTGCTCGGTGGGAAGTCCAGTGCCGTCGGCGGTATTCTCCAGTGCCTGGAACTGTACCGTCTGGAGAACGGACTTGGCGTTGTCGTCCTTGCTGGCGCTGGTCAACTTGACCCTCGGCAAAACGATGGCCAGCGTCTCCCGCGGAGCCGCTCCGGCGGCGGCCAGGGTGACCATCAGCGAGAGTTCGTCCTCGTCGAGGAAATGGTTCCGCAGGGTGGTACCGTCGAACAGAACGCTCATCTGACCGGTAACCTTGACCAGACCGGGCACGATGGACGCCAGCATGTTGGACCCAACCGCCGAAGTGCTGGTCAGATCGGCGGCAATGTTGATTTCCAGGGACGTGACGGTGGCAACATCGGCATTGCCGACCCGAAGGGTGCCATTGACGCTGGCCAGAGCCCCGCCATGGCTCTCCGCCGTCGGACTGGTGAAATAGGGAGAGGAGGCACCGCTGTAGGTCACCATGTCCTGGCCGATGAAGGTGGTCCCGACGGTGGCCAGCCCGGTCGCGGGCAAAGACAGTTTCAGACTGGACAGGCGGCACCCCAGAAACAGTTCGGTTTCGTCCAGGTCAGAGAAATAATGCTCGATACTGAAGCTGTCGTTGTTGTGGGCGGTGGCCGGAACCCAGACCTTTTTTCCAGGAACGGCGACGGTGAACGTCGTGTTCGGCCCGGCGTCGTCTCCCACGGCTTCGGCCACGGTCATGGTGGTGGCGGACAGGTTGGTGACGCGGAAGTTCTTGCTGACGTTGCTGACATTGCCAAGGCCGGTGAAGCGCACCACGTCGCCGATCTTGAATCCCTTGCCGAGAAACGAACCGCTGGTGACGGTAAAGGTCCGGGTTGCGGCGCTGGCGGTAATTCCGACGAAATCCGCCTGACTGCCGGACGGACCCGCCGTCCAGTCTTTGCGCACGGCGGCCGCCAGAAAATCGGCCCAGGTACCCAGGGACAACTCTCCATTGATGCCACCCCCAACCCGATGAACACCGTGGCGAAGATCCACCACCTGCTGGCTGGTCCGGATTTCCTGACTGGCAAAACTGTCCTTGTTCAGGGACAGGGTGGAGGAAGTACGGCGCATCCGCTGCCCGACCCCGGGAGAAGGGGCCACACCGAATGTGCTTTCCTTCTGGTAGGTCAGCCGTTTGAAAATGCCGCAAGCAATGGTCATGGATAGGAACTCCATCTTGGGGAAGCGGCGTCCTCACGACGCTGCGTGTGGGGATGAGGAAAGGCGATGATTGCGGCGATGTTCCGGATACAGAATCGCCAGGAGTGCTATTATTTAAGTATTGCAATAAAAATGGAAACGGCACCGATGATCACGGTTACTGAAATTGAGACCCATGTGTTGCGTATACCGCGATTGTGAACCTTCACGGCCTTGTTGAGTTCCTCTCTGGCATCTTCCATCTGTTCGCAATATTTCTGAAGATCAGGATATATTTTCTTGCACGCCGTATAGTATGTTTCGCGGCTGTCGTGGTTGGCACGGGCCGTGTCCAACATATCCTTGGCCTCACGGGCGCGCGTCCGCAAAAGTTCATAATTCGCGAAGTGGGGAACGATCGGAACCGTCCGATAGTCGCCTTTAAATGTATCTATTTGTCCAAGAAGGTAGACGATGATCGAATCATACGCATCGTAGGTCGCACGCTGACAGTGTGCGAGAGCCTTCCTGAAGCTTTCCCTCGCGGTCCCAGAATTCTCCTCCAGAGCCGCGCACAGCATGTGACTACCCGCATACCGCAGCTCATTTACGGATGGTATCACGAGATGGTTGCAGACCTGTTCAGCCTCAAACAGGGCTGTCTCTGCTTCCTTGAAGGCGGCCGAAAGCTGAGACCACTCTTCCTCAGAAAGTGACATCCTTGATCCTGTCGTAAGCGCGATCAATGTCTTTTTTGGTGACGTAGAATCCGCTGACGAGTCGGATATTGCCCCTCGCATTGCGAGCAACCGTCATCCGCGCGATCCGCTCATCGCGAACCGACGCTGGCTCCGGCAGCGGGATATAGCCCGACGAAGGCACAAACTGCCTGAGGACTCTCTTCAATGCGGCATACATGGCTTGCACCTGAGTTCACGACCGTGAACGACGAAGTGACCCGAAACGGCCCGAGGAGGCCATGGTAGTACGTCCATACGATCTCTCGTCAATAAAATAATCTCACCCATCTTCCAGACAGAACCAGGGGCAGCTCACGGGAACCTGGTACCACTCGTCCTCAATGCGGGGCTGATTGATGGAACCGGTCTCGAACCGCACCTGAAGGCCGTCCGACGTGCCCAGAGACAGACCGCGAGGAAACCAGTCCAGCACCTGATCGGCCTTGGCCAGGGCGGCACCAGATCCCCCGGGGGTCGGAAAATAGCAGGCCACCAGAAACATTCCGCTATGACGCACCACGCTGCTCTCCCCGGGACCCAGGGCGGTCGATCGGCCCCAGACGATGGTGGGTTGCAGCCATGGGGTCCGCGGATCGGGAACGAAACGGGTATTGGGCCAGGCGACGTTGGTGCTCTGAAACAATTTGAGACGACCTTCGATCGCGGCCTGAAGACTGGCGAGACTCATGATTTGGCAATCTCCTGGATCACGCTGTCAGCGATGTTGGAGGCGTCGAGGAGGGTGCGTTGCACCATGGCATGGGGAAGGGTGTACCTGGTCCCGAATTCGACGGCGGGAGCGTAGCGAAGATTGGAGCCGATAACGATGATGTCTCCGATTTCGGCGAAGATTGCCTCGTCACCGGTGCCACTCACGGTAGCGGTAAAGGACTCCCGCAGGGAAATACCATCGAGGTCATCGCCGTCGGGCGTGTAATCCCGGACGATGTCACGCAGGGCCACGGCCGTGGCACAAAAGCTGTCAGTCGAGATGGCCTTGACCTTCTGGAGGAAAGTTTTGGTTGTTTTCGCGAAGGCATCCTCTGTCGTCATGTTCGATATCAAACCCGGAGATGGAGGGAATAGGCGACGGTCTGTCCGGTAACGGCGATAACGTCGACCCGGACAATCTGGTACAGGGCACCGTTTCCGTCGATGAGCTGGTCGGCGATCCGGGGCACGATAGTCATGCCCTGTGCCGAGAGGATGGCTTTGCCATCCCCGGTCTCGATCGGCTTGTTTTCCCTGGGAGCGACGGCCCGGTGAACGACCAGACCGGTCACGGCATGATCGGTCTCGGTGAGGGTTCCACCACCGGCATCGGGATCATAGGCAGCTTCGACCCGCTGCCGGAGGGTGAGCTGGGTGCCGACGGCGGCGATGGAGCGGGCGGCCATCGCGGCGGAGCGCTGTGCGTTCAAGGACATCGGGGTTCCCTACCCTTCCTCGCTGTCGTCGATGGCAACCTGATTGTCGTCCTGGCCGGTACGGAACGCGGGCTGTCTCCGGTCCTCATCCTGTTCCACGCTCAGCTTGCCGCTGCGCGACAGTCCACCGGCGTAGGGCGTAGCCCTGGTCATGTCGAGCTGTTCGAGTTGAGCGGCCTGGCTCAAAAATGCGCGGTTCATCTGCGAATGCGAGGTATGAATCGCATCGACCGACTGATCGGCAAGTCTTGCGAATCTCGCGGCAATGGCGCGGCAGATCATGGCGGCGGCTCCGTAGTGACTGCCGCGCTGAGCCAGGGCGAAGGCGATTTCCTCATCCTGTGCCAGGGGATCGGTGGAATCGGTATCGCCAATCAGAAAACGGACGGTATCGGCGTTCGAGGAAGCCGGGTTGCCGGAATAGGTCCAGGTCATGGCGGAAAGTCTCCAAAAAATACCGGGGAGTGCGAACACTCCCCGGTTTCCAGGGATTCTCGGGTTCACCCGATTACCCTGGGGTCAGGCCTACCTGCTCCCGGCATTCCGGCGTTTCGTCTCCAGAGCCGCCGGAGGCCGGTCGCGATAGCGCAGCTTGCCGACATTGGCCAGCGCCCGACGGGTGGAGGCGGGCCAGGTCATGACGTCCTCGGCCGAAATTTCGGTGCCTGCGGGATAGGTGACGTCACCGACAGTGATCGGTCGTGCCACCACGGCGCCGTACTCCCCAAGCGGGGCGGCCATCAGATCGCCCCCGAGAAGAAGTATCCCAGCTCGGAACTGACCAGCTTGTGGCAATAGGCCATCTCGCCTTCGACACGACTGGAGGATAGCTGGTACAGCGGGAAGGTCTTGACCCGGAGACCGTGGGTGTTGAGGCCGGTGAACCGGGCCCACACGAACGTATAGCCGCCACTGGGCTGCATCAGTCCCGGCATCGGCGAGGCATAGGTAAGCAGGGCATTGTCACCGGAAATGAAGCTGAAGTTGTCCGTAGCCCCCTCGTTGGCACTATTGTAGACGGCCCGGGAAACCAGAACCTCCTCGACCTCGAACAGCTCGGCCATGGCGGCCTCGGTCGGAACCTTCAGCTCATTGGCAGAGGCGGCACCGGTGTACTTGATGCGGTCCACAATCAGAGGGTGGCGCTTCAGGCTTTCGAACACCTTGGCCCCCAGAACCAGTTTGTTGGGCAGGAACCCGGTATTCTGGAGAATGGTGATCCGGGCGGTACCGATATCGTGGATGGGGTCGGAAACGTCGCTGGACCACTTGGTGAAGTCGGTGGTTCCGACCTTGTCGGTGCCCCAGATGCCGGTACCGAAGTACGCCGAGGCCCAGGCCCGTTCCCGGCCGATCATCAACACCTGGGTGATGAACCGGGTGGCGTCGATCTCGGGGCCCAACGCCAGATCGGCATTGGCCAGGGTCTGCTCGTCCACGTCCTTGTGAAAGGCGTAGACCTCGCACGAGAAGCTGTCGGTGGCGAGGCTGTACCCTCCACCGGCGGACTCGGTGCCGGCGGCGCGCGCCTGCGAGACGTCCCGGAAGAAGTCGCCCTTGGTATACTTGTAATACTTGTCGGATTTGTGCTCCACTGGCACCACCGGAAACACCTTGTCGGCGACATAGCTGGTGCTGTCCTGGAGATAGGCGACGCTGACGTTGGTCAGCACGGAATCGACATGCACGTCATTCGGTGTGGGTTGGCTCATTGTGATGGGTCCTTCATGGGATGTGCCGCCTCCCGGCGGGAAAAAACGGTTGCCATCAGTTCATTGGTAAAGCCCGCGCGGCGCCTGAGCGTCATCGTCCCGGCATGAACTGACCAACAGGGCAGTTCATTGGCCGGGCGGTGTTACGGACTGACGTGACCGACCAGACCGCTGAAGTACACCGAGATGACCTCGCCGGCGGCGGCGGCAGTTTCCTTGGCGACGCCGACCACGGTCTTGGCGGAACCGGAAAACGTGACAACGCGACCGGTGGCATCGATCATCAGCTTGGCACCGGCGGAAATGGCGGCACCGGCCTGGGCCTTGGTAACGCCGACCACCATCACGTCGCAGGCCTGACCGGACTTCGGCTTGTTCTGGAGAATGCCATAGGCGGCTTCCCCGGCTCCGGCGAGGTTCACGCTGTTGGCGGCGGTGATCTTGACGGCATAGAACTGATTGGCGGACAGATCGGCGGCGGCGGCGGGCGTGCCGTCGCGAAAGCCGGAAATTTCGTGGGCCATGGGAAAAGTACTCCGGTTACGGTTTGTGAAAAGCGCTGCACGTACCCGCTCTAGGCGACCTGCCGCTTGCGCTCGCGCATCTCCTTGCGCACCTCGCGGAACAGAGCGGGGTCGGCCTCGCAAGCCTTGGCATAGGCCTGCTGCGGCGACAGCTTCGGGTTGGCCCGCCGGATCTCTTCGGCGCGGGCGTTCAGCCTGGCCTCGGCACTGCCATCGGGCGGACCGTCGCCACGACCAATCTCTCCGAACAGGGCCCCCTTGCCGATTTGCTCGTTGAGTCCGCGAAGATGGGCAACGAGCGCGTCGTAGGCACCGCGATCGGCCTTGGCGATATTGTGCAGGTACGGACCGAAGGTCGGCGGCAGACCCAGATGGCTGGCCGACTTGGCGAACCGCTCCCGTTCCCGCTCGGCGGACAACCTGGCCACCTCGGCATAGGCTTTGCCGATGGCTTCGGACTGGGCGGAGAGAAGCTTCCGCACTGGAGAGGGCAGGCTGGAAGTATCGATACCCTTGAGGATGGCCTCCTCCGCCGTCTCGCCACTTCCCTGGAGCTTTTCCTGGAACTGGCGCAGGGCGTCATCGACGGCAGCGTTGCGGTCCTTGACCTTGGGATCGGCGAGAATGGCCTTGATCGCGGCCTTCAGATCGGCCAGGGACTGGGCCAGGTCTACCTCGGAGGCTCATGCTCATGACCGTAAAGGTAAACCGAAGAGCTACGAGGAGCTCTACGGAGCTAGGATGTCGGAGGAATGAGAAAAAATAATCATTAAAAAGAAAGTGGAAGTGAGGAGAATGAGGAAGAGCCTATACATTATAATCACTTGCATTATGATCATTTCTCTCTTTGCTCCGTTGATCTCCGTCAAAGTCTTATTTGATGGAGTAGGGCTCCCCACTCGTTATGATGAGTTGACTATGGACATGGACCTGTCATC
>JBKACM010000143.1:0-6559 GCA_046269335.1 Alphaproteobacteria bacterium
AATATAAAGTATACTACCATTTGCATTATCAGAAGATAAAGCAGTTGATGGACTGGAGCATCGTCGTGAGAAAGGCGAAATAGCGCGACAAAGGGGCTTCGGTGGCAAGATGACGAGACGTCGCGAGCAGGTTGGCGAGAGAGGTCGCATATCATGGTAAAGCGTCTATTGGTCGTTGGCTCGGGCATGGGGGGCACGATCGTCGCCAATGGCGTCGCCCGCCAGATGGGAGCGCAGCTGCGCACCGGTGAGTTGAGCATCGCCATGCTTGGCAATACGTCGCACCATCTCTATCAACCCGGCCTGCTATACATACCGTTTGGCCGAATCCGCGAATCGGAGTTGATCCGGGAACAGACGAAGGTCCTGGACCGCCGGATCTTCTTCCACGTGGACCCGGCCAGGCACATCGATGTCGAGAAAAACCAGGTGACCACCCAGTCGGGGAAGGTCCACGCCTATGACTATCTGGTCATCGCCACGGGATCGCGGCTTATGACGGGTGCCATTCCCGGTATGGCGGAAGGCGCGCACTGGTTCTATGACCTGGACGGTGCCCGCAAGCTGAGGGCGGCCCTGGAGAACTTCACCGGCGGCAGGATCGTGATCAACGTCAACATACCCCACAAGTGCCCGGTGGCACCGCTGGAGGTGACGTTCATGCTCCACGACTACCTGCGCATCCGGGGCGTGCTGGACAAGACCGAGTTTACCTACACCTACCCCATCGGCCGCATCCATGCCCTGGAGCCCGTCGCCCACTGGGCCAAGCCGGAGTTCGAACGGCTGGGGATAAGGTACGAGACATTCTTCAATACCCGAAGCGTTGATCCGGAGAAGAAGGAAATCAGTTCCGAGGAGGACGTCACCCTCCCCTACGATCTCCTGATCACCATCCCGCCCCACCAGGGCAGCCAGGTCATCGAGGATTCGGATCTGGGCAAGGGCGGATGGGTGCCCACCAACCGCACCACCCTCCAGCGGGAGGGTTCCACCAACGTGTTCGTCGTCGGCGACACCACCAACATCCCCATCTCCAAGGCGGGCTCCACCGCTCACTTCGAGGCCGACACCGTCGTCGATAATCTGGTATCCCTGCTCAAGGAAGGCCGCTGGGCCCGCTATTATGACGGCAAGGTCTACTGCTTCGTGGAAACCGGGATGTCGAGCGGCACCTACGTCTGGTTCAACTATGAAACGCCACCGAACCCAAGTCCGCCTTCCCAGATGATTCACTGGTTCAAGCTGGCGTACAACCGCATGTACTGGCTTTCCGCCCGGGGCCTGCTGTAGGAGAGCGCGATGACCGAGAAGCCGAGCCCTGTTTCGCCCGCGGAGGAGCTGTCCAACGCGGTCGCGGCCGCGCGGGAGGCCGTGACCGACAGCATGGTCGAGCGGTTGGCCACCACGGCGGCCAATGCGCTGGAGGTATTGGACGCCGTCAACGACGAGGACACCCGCGAGGCCTTGCAAGCGGTCCTCGCCGCCGTGACCAAGCTCCACAAGATGGGGGCCATCGATACGGTGGTCGAGATGGCGACGATGATTCATGCCGCTCGTACCGCTCTCAGCGACAGCATGGTGGAGCGGCTGTTCGCTTTCGGGGAGCACATGATCAACAACCTCGCCACCGAGGAGGTGGCAACCCTGGCCCATGAAACCCGAGAGGCGCTGGAGGATGCGATCCTCCAGACCTCGGGCGCGCCGCCCAGGTCCGGCTTGCTGAACACCCTCCGCAGGCTCGGAACTCAGGATGCGGCCCAGACGCTGGATTTCTTCCTGACCTTCGGAAGCAATCTCCGGCAACGGGCCCAGTCCATGACCCGGTGCGGCGGTTCTCTCTGATGCCGGAGGGTGAGGGTGCAGAAATGACCGTACTTTGTCGGAACATGACCGTCACGCTCGGGGTCCTGACGGCGATGGTCTGTGCTGTCCCCGTCGAGATCAAGGCACAAGGGCTCCGCCTGGAGACGGAGGCGGAGTACGGTGCCATCCCCCGGCTGGGGAAATATCGGGCCTTTCTACCCCCGGCGGTGGACCTTTCCCGTGAGTTCCCAAAGCCAGGCCGGCAGGGGCTACAGGGTTCCTGTACGGCCTGGGCAGTGGGCTATGGTCTGCGCGGTTATTACGAACACAAGCGTACCGGATGGGACCAGAGCCGGCCGGAGCACCTGTTCAGCCCCGCCTTTCTGTACAACCCTCTTGCGCGGGGAAACTGCGACGCCGGCGCAACCTTGGCCCAGGCCCTGGAACGACTGCAAAACGTGGGAGCCGTGACCCTGGCCGAATTTCCCTACGATCCCAAGGACTGTTCGCGGCAGCCGGGAGCACAGGAATTGGCCGAAGCCGCGAACTTCCGCATCCACAGATATTTTCGCGTCGATCCCAAATCCCTGGATGACATCAAGGGCCGGCTGGTTCAGGGAGACCCGGTGGTGATCGGCATGGACACCACCAAGAATTTCGACAAGCTCAAGGCCGGGGAGGTTTACGACCCCCAGGAGGGAGAGATTGACGCTGGGCATGCCATGGTCGTCTCCGGCTACAGCGATGCCATCGAAGCCTTCAAGGTGTTCAACTCCTGGGGAACCGACTGGGGGGATGACGGGTATGGCTGGATTTCCTACCGTGCCTTTCGGGAACGGGTTCCACGAGCCTACGTGATGCGCGCCGAGCAGCCGGATCCGTCGGCAATACCCTCGTCGATCGTGCTGCCGGTATCACAGTCGTCGGTGCCGCCGATCCCCTCGCCGGTGGTGCCGCCACTCCCCGTCGTTACGAATAATACGACGCTTCCCGTCGTTACGAATACGGTACCTCCGAAGCCAGCCCCGGTGATCCTTCCCGCTCCGGAACCAAAGCCAAAACCCGTGCCGAAGCCGAAACCACTACCAAAGCCAACGCCACCCGCCGCTCAGCCTTCGATCCGCTCGGAGGTGGAGGAACTGGTGAGGGGGCTTTCCTGCGCCGAAATCTCGACCGAAGTCAGGAGCGGCGGCGAAGTTCGGCTTGCCGGATTTCTTGGCACCGACGCCGACCGCCAGTCCCTGGAGACAGCGCTGGGGGCTGTTTCCGGCCTTACCCGCGTTAACATGGAGGCGGTGGGGGTTCGTCCGTGGCCGCAGTGCGAGGCATTGCAGACGTTCAAGAAACCACTCGGGACCGCCAACGGGCTGGAATTGCGGCTCGCCTCGCCGGCGTTGGCCGCCGGCAGCCGGCTGGTGCTGGAGGTGACGACGCCATCCTATCCCAGTTACCTCTACCTCACCTACCTTCCGACCAGCGGCGAAGCGGTTCATCTTTACCGCCCCCGGGGGAATCTGCCGAAACCGCTGCCGCCGAACACCCGGATGACCCTGGGAGCCGAGGGACCGGGCCAGCCCACATGGCGCATAGGTCCACCGTTCGGCCCGGAGATGGTGGTCGCCGTGGCCTCCGCCAGCCCCCTGTTTTCCGGGGAAAGACCTCAGGTGGAGACGGAGCGTGAGTACCTGACGGCATTCCGCATCGCGTTGATCGGCAAATCGGCGGCCGGACACGGCGGTCGGAAGGTGGCGGCGGCCACCGCCACCCTGGAAACACGTCCTTAGGAAGGGGAGCATGTTTTCACGTTGCAATTCCTTACGACTGGTTTTTGCGCTCCTGCTGCTGGGCGGCGGTGGCGTGGCTGCGGCGGAGAACCTTTCTCGCCGTCCGTCGGCGGCGGAGATCGTCGAACGGCTGCGGATTGCGCCGCAAACCAAAACCAGGAGCGTCCTCCCGAACCGGGGTGTGACCGTCGAAAACAACCCGTCGCCGGTACCCGCATCCGCTGGTATTGACCTTGAGGTCAATTTCAAGACCGGGTCGGCCAGGCTGACGCCGGATGCCGAGATCGTACTCGACAACCTGGGTCGGGCGTTGATGAGCCCGGAACTCGTATCGAACCGTTTCCTGGTCGCGGGCCACACGGACGCGGCCGGCAGTGATGCCTTCAACCAGACCCTGTCCGAGAAACGGGCAGCGGCGGTACGGGACTATCTGGTCCAACAGCACCACGTTGCTTTCGGCCGTTTGATGACGATCGGCCATGGCCGCTCCCGCCTTGCCGACCCGGAACACCCGGTCAGTGAAATCAATCGAAGAGTGCAGGTAACCAACCTTGGTACCGGAAACTAGAGCGCGTTTCTCATACTGCCGAGCAGATATTCCCCATTGCGACCCTGTCATATGGCCCTCATAGTGCCGGACGCACGAAGGAACACGGACGCAATATCGACAGTTTCATCGGGATTCAACCGGTGACGGCGCAGTCCGTCATACAACCGATCAAGGAAAATGGGACAATGATGCCGTATCGATGCTTTGGGCGATATTCCGCCCTGGTGCTTGCCGTCGCCGGGACGATGGCCGTCTCCACGGTTCAGGCCGCTCCATGCGCCAAACCACCGGAAATGGCGGCCCTGAGCGTCAGCGAGCTTCAATCCGACCTTCTGGTCGCGGCCCTGAACTGCGATGCTCAGGCCCGGTACAACGCCTTCGTCGAAAAATTCCGGCCCGAACTGGACAAGGCCAACCGCACGGTCGGTGCCTGGTTCCGCTCGGCCTATGGCAAGGGGGCCCAGTCCAGGGTCGACAAGTTCAAGACCTCGGCGGCCAATGACGCCTCGGCCCGCAACCTGGCGGCCCCCCGGGGTTATTGCACCGAAGCCAGTACCCTGTTCGACACCCTTGATACCACCACCCCCGACAAGCTGGCCGAGATAGCGACAAGGCAGCCGTTTGCCGACGCTCACGGAATCGCGGCCTGCAAAAAGCCCGGCGAGGGCAAAAAGACCGTGAAGACCGGGGAGAAAAAGAAGAAGGAGAAGGAGAAGGGGAAGAAGAACGGCGGCGCAAAGACTGAACCCGGAAAGTCATAAACCGCCCGGGCTTGAGCCGGCCGGAGGCCCCGGGCTTGAGCCGGCCAGAGGCAGAGCCCAGCGGTTTCCGACCTAGTCGGACACCGCTCTGGTGCCGGTCGACTCCGAATCAAGGAAGGCCGGAATCAGGCCCCCATCAAAGCCCGCACGTGGACCCGGACACTGGCGGCCAGTGCCGTCAGATCATATCCCCCCTCCAGAACCGAAACGAGCCGATTGCCACAATGATCCCGCGCAATCGCCAGCAATTCCCGAGTGATCCACTCGAAATCATCTTCGACAAGATTGAGGCTGGCCAGGGGATCGCGCCGATGGGCGTCAAACCCTGCGGAAATCATGATAAGATCCGGAGAAAAGGCCTTCAGTACCGGCAGAATTTTTTCTTTCACGCCTTTGCGGAAGGTGTCCGATCCGCTGCCCGGAGCCATAGGGACGTTGACGACGTTGTGGGACCCTCCCTTCTCCCCGCCGCTCCCGGACCCCGGATAGCAGGGCCACTGGTGAGTGGAGGCGTAGAACATTTCGGAATCGTCCCAGAACAGACGTTGGGTACCATTGCCGTGATGAACATCGAAATCCACGACCGCCACCCGCCGCAGACCATGAGCCACCCGGGCGTGATAGGCCCCGATGCCGATGTTGTTGAACAGACAAAAACCCATGGCCCGGTCGATTTCCGCGTGATGACCGGGAGGGCGTACCGGACAGAAGGCGTTGCGGACCTCGCCCCTGGCCACCGCATCCACCGCCATCACCACCGCGCCGGCAGCCCGTAGAGCGGCCTCCCCCGACTCAGGGGACAGCACCGTGTCGGCATCCAGATCCCGGTAGCCGTGCGAAGGCACCGACCCCAGAATGTGCTCAATGTAGCCTCTGGGATGCACACGGGCAATCTGTTCGAAATCGGCCCGGGGTGCCTCCCGCCGGTCCAAGAGGGCGAACTCCTCGCCCTCCAGCATCCGCAGGATCGCCGTCAGCCGATCCGGCCGTTCCGGATGGTAGGGGCCGGGATCGTGTTCCACACACACCGGATGCGTGATCAACAAAGTGGGCATTGCGATATTCCCGGAACATTTCGTCATACGAACAGAAAAACCCTGGCCCCCAGGCTCGCCCAAAAACCGTCCGCGCGCAAGTGATCATCCCAAATTCTGAGGCCGCAGTTGCAACATCGGCACCGGGTGTATAGACTTCGTCGGCCTTGGGAAGAGTACGCACGGACGATATGCCATGGATCTGGAAAGGCTTCAGGATAACGCCCGGCGGGCCAGCACGCTGCTGAAGGCCATGAGCAACGAGCACCGCCTTCTCATCCTGTGTCAACTCCTCCATGACGAGCGCTCGGTGGGAGAGCTTGAGCGCCTGATCGGCCTCAGCCAGTCGGCACTCTCCCAGCATCTGGCCAGATTGCGCCGCGACAATCTGGTGCAGACGCGCCGCGCCGCGCAGACGATCTATTATTCCCTGAGCGGAGACGAGGCCAGTGCGGTCATCAATACCCTCTACACCCTGTACTGCGGAAAGGCCGGCTGCGGCCGCCCCGCGGACACCCAGGTCGCCGCCACCGCGAACTGATACCATTCCGCGTTGATCGTGACCGATCAACGCCCTCAATCGCCGGCGGGGCCGTCCGGCCCCTTGGCTTGCGCGCGAACGAT
>JBKACM010000144.1:0-6491 GCA_046269335.1 Alphaproteobacteria bacterium
GGTTGGCAATGATCCGCCGCGGCGGGGTACCAAGATCGGCCGCTTCCACCGTCAGCGCATCCCCCTCGATCACCTGCAATCGTCCCGGAAACGCCTGTCCCAACTCGCCCAAAGCCTCGATACAGCGGGCGTCCCGCTCGATGGCGATCACCTGCCCCGCCCCTTGCTCCAGCAGAGAACGGGTCAGCCCGCCCGGCCCAGGCCCGATTTCGATCACCGTGCCCTGCCCAAGATCTCCCGCCGCCCGCGCAATCCGACCGGTAAGGTTCAGGTCCAGAAGAAAATGCTGCCCCAGGGATTTGCGGGCCCCCAGTTCGTGGCGGGCGATGACGTCCCGCAGCGGCGGCAGGGACAGGCTAGACGTCATGGCCCTGAGCCTTTTCCCGTCGTGCCGCCATCTCCCCGGCAACCTTCAGCGCCGCCATCAGGCTGGAGGAATCGGCCCGCCCGGTTCCGGCGATGTCCAGGGCGGTACCGTGATCCGGTGAGGTCCGCACGAACGGCAGCCCCAACGTCACGTTGATGCCACCGGCGAAATCGATGGTCTTCAACGGAATCAAGGCCTGATCGTGATACATGCACAGCGCGGCGTCATAGCCGGCCCGCGCCGCCTCGTGGAACAGAGTGTCGGCGGGCAATGGCCCCAGGGCGACGATCCCTTCGTCACACAGAGTCCGGACGGCGGGGGCGATAAGGTCCATCTCCTCCCGCCCCATCCCCCCGCCCTCGCCGGCATGGGGGTTAAGCGCGGCCACGGCCAGACGCGGATGCCGGATGCCGAAGTCCTCCCGGAGCGCTTTCGCGGTGATGCGGCCACAGGCGATGATTTCGTCGGTGGTCAGGGTGGCGATGGCATCCCGCAACGACACGTGGATGGTCACCGGCACTACCCGCAACTCCCGGCAGGCCAGCATCATGACCGGCCGCGCCGCGCCACCAGCCAGGGCCGCCAGAAATTCGGTGTGACCGGGATAGCGAAATCCTGACTGATAGAGCACCTGCTTGTGGATGGGATTGGTGACCACGGCACTGGCCCGTCCGGCCCGAACCAGTTCCACCGCCAATTCGATGGCCGACACCACCGCTGGCCCATTGCGGGGATCGAGCCGTCCCGGTTCGGGCGGCTGCAACAGGGGTTGCGGCAGGGCCAGCACCGGCAGTGCCTGCGGAAAGACCAGGTTCCCCTCTTCCGGGGCCTCGACCGCCCGCACCGGCACCGAAAGCCCCAGCCGCCGCGACAGCACGTCAAGGCGGGTCGGATCATCGATAAGGCAGAACGGGGCCACGCCCTCCGAACGCCGGGCCCAGGCCTTCAGGGCAATCTCCCCACCAATACCGGCGGGTTCGCCCATGGTCAGAAGCAACGGCGCCTTCACATTCGGATATCCACGAAAGCGGCACGGCGCAGATCCCGCAGGTGACGACGGGACAGCATTTCCAGCCGCTCGTTTTCCAGCCGTTTGCGGATTTCCTCCCGCGCCGGCATGTCGCTGGACAGGTTGCGGGCACAGACCATCAGCACCGACAGTCCCTCGGGCAGAGTGACCGGAGCACTTGGCGTGTTCAGGGGCAGCGACATCACCACCTGCCGCAGCGCCGGGGACAGATCGGCGATCTTCAGAGTGCCAAGCGGTCCGGACTGCGGCATCTCCAGCGATTTGGCCAGAGCGTCGAACTCGGCGCAGGGTCCCTTTGCCGCCTTCGCCTTGTCAATCACCTGCTGTCGCTTCCCCTCCGGCACCGCCTCCGCCCCCTTGGTGGGAACGAAGACCTGGCTGAGCGTCACGGTAGCCGCGGAAGAGGCCCCCTTCCCCTGCCGCCGGTCCCGCAACAGGAGCAGGTGGTAGCCGAGTGGCGAGCGCACCACGGACATCTGGCCCGGGGTCATCTGTTGCAAGGCGGTATCGACCTCGGCCACGAGTTGCCCCGGAGCCACCCAGCCCAGGTCCCCTCCAGCAGCGGCGGCGGGGCTCTGGGAGAACTGGCGGGCGATCCCCCTGAAATCGACCCCCTTCTTGAGTTGCTGGACCAGACGATCCAGGAGGGCCCGAACCTCCGGTTCGTGTTTCGGCTTGTCTACCGGCAGAAAGATTTCCGCCGCCAACATTCTGGGCTGCCCCTCGGCCAGAATCAGCCGCTGAAGCTCAGCCTCCACCTCGTCGTCGCCGATCTTGAGGGTAGGCCGGATCGTCTGCTGCGCCACCTTGATCCAGGCCACGTCGGCACGCATCTGTTCCGTGGCGGAGGCCGCATCCAGCCCGCGCTCGGCAAGAAACCGTTCAAAACCACCGGGAGGCAAGCTGTTCTGCTCTTCCACATAGGCCCGGGCGGCACGCAGATCGGATTCCGTCACCGCCAGCTTCAGCGCCGCCGCCTCCTGGATCTTGAGCTTTTCGTCAATCAGCACCCGCATAATCTGGGGCTGGAGACGTTCGCGCACATCCGGCGTATCGGGCAGACCCGAGGAGAGAATTACCACCTTCATCCTGGCCAGCACATCATGCCGGGAGATGACGTCCTCGTTGACGACGGCAGCAATACCTTCCCGGGTTTGCGCCCGGGAGACACCGGCGGGCAACACCAGGAATGCGAACAGCGAAAGACACAAGAAAAACCTGCGAACCACGATCACGCCTACCCGCCCATTGATGAAAAAGGTCGGCGTGCCCGTGACACCCAACTTCTTGCCGTCCGCCAGATCCGCCGTGACCCGCGCACCATGCTTGCCACTCTCCAGACACTTGTCAAACACCGCTTGATCCAACCCGACGGTCTTGGCCGCCTTCTTCAACTCCGGCGGATCCAGATTGGTCTTGTCATCAAACAATAAATCATGCATGGGCCAGAACTTGCCCTGATCCGCAGCACACTGGGCCGCCTCCGAAGCCTTGGGCGCCTTGGCATGAAACGGCAAAGGATAGTGACGAAACACCATCCGAACCTTGTCCCCATAAGCCTCCTGCACCTTCTTCAGGGTGGCCTGGGCCCGCCGACAATAAGGACACTCGAAATCGGAAAACTCGATGATCGTCACCGGCGCCTTGGCATCCCCCTTGGACAGATCCTCCGGCCCCGTAACCGTGAAACGCGGCGCCTTGAGCAGAATCTCCGGCTCATACTGCTGCAACAACCTGGTCAATACCTTACCCTCGGCCTCCTTCCTGGCCTCGTCCAACAAATGCTCCTTGATCTGCTCATCCAACCCCTCACCATTGTTGGGCAACTGCTCCTTGTTCTTCTTGATGAACTCCTTGACCTCGGCCTCGGTCGGCGCCGGCACGCTGCCCATCAACTTCTCCACCACCTGCTCCGGCGGAACCTTCTCCGCCGCACCCTTCACCGCAAGAATGTGCTCAAGTACCAACTCCCGCACCTTGGACTCGCGCAACTCGTGAATCTTGGCCGCCAACGCCCGATCCACCTCCTCCAACGACAATACCCAACTCCCCACCTTGGCCACCGGCTCGGCCCGGGCCAAAGGAGCACACAACAACAAACCGGTCGCGACCAGTGACACCAAACCCCAACGCGAAGGGATACAACCTTGCAAACGACTCATTTTTGATAAATCTCCGTGGCTCGTTGTTTGAATGCCTCCACCATCCGTTTGGACGCCTCCCCGAACAACGGACCAAGGGTCAGATCCAGCAGGCGGTTCTTGAATGAAAACGAAATGAAAAACTCGATCTGCGTCCCCCCGTCCACCGGCAGAAAACGCCACTCACTCTCCAAATCCCGGAACGGCCCGGAAACCAGATGAATCGCAATCCGCTCATTGGGCACGATCCGATCCTCGGTATAAAAGGTCTCACGCAACCCCTTGAAGGCAAAGGTCATCTCCGACATGAACCGATCCTCGCGCTCGTCATACTTCCGCGACTTCACGATCCAGGGAATGAACTCCGGATAACGATCCATATCCACAACCAATGAATACATCTGTTCTGGCGTGAACTGAACCAATGTGGTTGAAGAGTGTCTTGCCATAACCCCCGATCATCCCTGTTTACGGTAGACAACAACCGCACGCGCCTTGAACGCCTCAAGCATCCGCCGCGACGCCTCGGAGAAGACCGGTCCCATGATCATCTCCTTCATGCGGCTCTGGAAACTGAAATCAATGAAAAAATCCACCCGCGTGCCGTTTCCGTCGGGCGCAAAGGTCCAGATGCTCGCCAGATACTTGAACGGACCATCCTTGAGATTGATCTCGATACGCTTGCCCGGATCCACGATGTCCAATGTGCGAAAGGTCTCGCGAATCCCCTTGAAGGCAATCGTCATCTCCGCCATGAACTGTGTGGGCGTCCGGTCCCAAACCCGGGTGGAGGCACACCACGGCAGAAAATCCGGGTATCTCTCCACATCCACCACCAGGGCATACATCTGCTCCGGGGCAAAGGGAACGGTCTCACTGATGCGAATGCGCGGCATGACCTGACACCGAAAATCCGGGATCCGAGTTGTGATTGCACGAAGATTCCAATATGCTCGCTCCTGGATGGTTCGAAATCCATGACCGCCGCGTGACCTCTTTAGGGCCACCATCCGCTAGTATGACAACTCGGAGGCAACATGAAAAGGAAATTCCCGTCTCTTGCACCCGAACGGCCAATCCCGGGGCGCACACCATGGTGACCCGCCGCGATCCGGAGGGACAAACCTGGCCCGAATCCGCTGCCCTGCGCGCCAATCTGGCCCTCACCGCAGTCGAACGGGTGGTCATCGATCCCCGCCTGACCCCCCTCATGGAGGTGGTGAGCCCGTTCGCCGGCATCTTCAAGGATCTCGAAAGACTGCTTACCGAACTCAACCACCCCTTCCGCAACTGGCAACTCATCCTGCCGGAATTGAAGGGATTCGTCCTCAAGAACGCGGTCCGCTACACCGCCCATCCCCGGGGACCGGAGTGCTTCTCGCTCTTTTGCGACCTCTTCTTCCAGGCCCTCGACGAGGTCCGCAAACCCCTCGCGATCCGCATGGTCATCGATGGCCTCACCGCCTTTCTCGACAAACAGACCACCCTGCTCTCCCCGGAACAGCTCAAGCTCCATGCCCGCTCCTTGGACCAGCTCTTTGCCCGGCTCGCCGACCTGACTCCGGAACACCTGCTGCTGCTCTCCCAAAGCCACCACCCCTTGCGACGCACCGTCACCCGCATCATCGAACGGTGCCAGACAGCCGGACTGCCCTTTCCCTGCGACCCCGCACCCTGCGCCCGGCTCGCCATCCACGCCCTCGGGGCCACCTACGACCTCTGGCTCGCCCAGGCCGATCCCGAATGGTACACCGTCCGCGGACACCACGAGTGCGAGGCCATCTCCCATCGCGCCCTGCGCGCGGCCAGGGAACAGCTCCGACTCCTGGCCCGGGAACCCCCCTCCCTCTCCCTGCTGGCCAGATTGACCCTCCTGCCCTCCTACCACGACATCGTCCGCGGCTACCGCGAGGCCGCCAACGCCCTTGGCCGGCTCCAGGCCACGGAGACCCGCTCCGCCGACTCCGAACAGCTCGCCGAAAGCCGCAAACTCCGCTTTCTTTTCCATATCCTCGAAACCGGCAGCCTCGCCATGATCCACGAGGAGACCCTGCGCGAGATCAATCGCGCCCTGGCCCACCTGGTCGAACTCCAACAGAGCTACGACGAACTGCGCGACTCCTTCCTCACCACCTTCGCCTTCCTGAAGGCCAACGTGGTGAAATATCCCCACACCGCCCTGCAATGCATCGAGGCCCTCGGGATCGAGGTCTTCAAACGCGACAACAGCCGCCTCGTCGAGGCCTTCCTGGAACAGGCCGTCCGCTTCGGCTTCCAGTATCGCGCCGTCACCGGCGTGGGCAACGACTGGCAACCGCTTTGCAACCCGGCGCACTTGAGCAACATCCGCGTCTGGCTCAACCTGATCAACCTCAACCCCAAATGGTGCTCCACGCTCCTGTCGGCGCTGATCATCAACCTCAAACTCTCCGGCACCCTGATCCGCGACACCGACCTCTTCCAGAAGGAGGTCACCCGCCTGCTCAACGGCGACGTGGCCCCGGTCTTCAATCTGGTCAAACAGTTCGCCCGCCTTCTGCCGGTCTACTACAACGAAATCGGCGCCGAGGGCGAACTGCGCGATGTCTCCACCGAACTCGACGAACTCTCCAAACGGCAGGATCGCCTGATCCACTTCCTGCGCAAGGCCTGTCACGTCGAAAGCACCAACCTCATGGTGGATCTGGTGTGCGCCATCCTCGAATTCTGGCGCTCCGGCGACAAAAGCCCCCTGGCCGGACTGATCGCGTCTTCCGCCTTCGAGACCATCCGGACTCCCGGTCCCTGGTTCGACGGCGTCCACCGCGTCACCCGCCACCTCTTCGACACCCTGGCCATCGACGACCCCACCCACCTGCTCACCCTGCCTTTGGACGCCATCGAACGGGTGATCCGTCAGACCCCGGAGTCCCAGGAGGGAGAGTGCCGCCGGGTTCTGCTCCTGATCCGCCTC
>JBKACM010000145.1:0-6473 GCA_046269335.1 Alphaproteobacteria bacterium
GTGCAACAACACCAGGGCCTGATTGAGTGTGACAGTGTGCCAGGGCGCACGGATTTCAAAATCCTGATCCCCTTGCCCTGAAATGTTGATAACGTGACTGCGCTTGACCTGAGGTGACTGACTGACATGAAACCGATCTGGATCGTGGATGATGACCAGTCCATTCGCTTCGTGCTTGAAAAAGCACTGTTGCGTGAGAGTTTGCCCACCCGCAGCTTCACCAGTCCGCGTGAAGTGCTGCAGGCCCTGGACGCTGCCACCGACGAGGATGGACCGCAGGTGCTGGTCAGTGACATTCGCATGCCGGGAGGCTCCGGACTAGAGTTGCTGACACGCGTCAAAGAGCGGCTGCCGGGCTTGCCCGTCATCATCATGACGGCCTTCTCCGATTTGGACAGTGCCGTCTCCGCCTTCCAGGGAGGGGCGTTTGAGTACTTGCCCAAGCCCTTTGACTTGCCCAAGGCGGTAGAGTTGATTCGCCGCGCCGTTGACGAAAGTCAGCGCGAGGAGTTTGCCGGCGACAAAGTCGACATCACCCCCGAAATGCTGGGCCAGGCGCCCGCCATGCAAGACGTGTTTCGTGCGATTGGCCGTCTCAGCCAAAGCAATGTCACGGTGATGATCACTGGCGAGTCGGGCACCGGCAAAGAGCTGGTGGCGCGTGCCTTGCACAAACACTCACAGCGTGCGTCAGGCCCGTTTGTGGCGATCAACACGGCGGCCATCCCCAAGGATTTGCTGGAGAGCGAGCTGTTTGGCCATGAGCGCGGGGCTTTCACCGGTGCGCAAACCATGCGCCGCGGCCGCTTTGAGCAAGCCGAAGGCGGCACCTTGTTTCTGGATGAAATTGGCGACATGCCGTTTGACCTGCAGACCCGTTTGTTGCGGGTGTTGAGCGATGGCAATTTCTACCGCGTGGGGGGCCCCAACATAACGTCCTGTTTCTATTGTCACCCGATTCCCCTGGGTGTGGCGGCGAGAGTCGGGAAAGGTAGCGGGCACCACCTCTCGGATCAGGCGCGAACCACCTTTTCGATCATCAGGATGGCACTCCGTATCACCTGTTTCTGATCCAGATTCACGGCATCGCCCCGGGCGAACAGGTGTGTCACTTTTTCCCACACCTCCACCCATTGATCAAGGCTACAGGCACGGGAAAACCGTTCGGCAAGTGCACTCTCCCCCTCCACCACTTCCTCCTGCTCCGGGCTCCCCCGGGCTGCCTGGCGAATCAGTCTCGCCAGCCACCAGCCGAGCAGTTCCATCGTCGCCCGAGACTCCGTCTCCGTTTTGCCGACCCGATCACTGAAAGCGTACAGCCGCCCGACGTCGATTCCAGGCGCACCCCGTAGCAGACCGATGATTTCTCCGTACAAGGCAAGACCGCCACTTTCGGCAAGATCGAGGCTGCGGCCAAAGCTTCCCTCCCCAAGGATGGCCAGGGGGGCAAGGTCGGCCTCGGGCAGATCGGGACGATACCGCCGCAGCAGTTCCATCACCGCGGGCAAAGGTAGGGGACGCATCTTCAGGAACCGGCACCGGGAGCGGATCGTGGGCAATAGGCTTCCGGGATTGTGGCAGACCAGCAGCAACAACGACCTGCGTGGCGGCTCCTCCAGAATTTTCAGCAGGGCATTGGCGGCATTACGGTTCATCTCGTCGGCGGCATCGATCAAGACCACCCGCCAACCGCCCTCCGCCGGGGTCAGGGACAGAAACGCGCCAATTTCCCGAACATCCTCGACGACGATTTCCTTGCGCCGCTTGCTCCTCTTCTCATCGGCCCAACCTCGCTCCACCGACAGGAAATCAGCGTGTCCACCACTGGCGACGCGGCGGAATACTGGGTGATCGGGGGAAAGAGCAAGGGTATCGAGACTGCTCCCGAAAAGTCCCGCATCACTACTACCTCCGCCGGCCAGTACGAAGCGGGCAAAGCGGTAGGCCAGGGTCGCCTTGCCGATACCTCGCGGCCCGCCGATCAGCCAGGCATGCGCCAGACGGCCCGTGGTCCATTCCTCCAGCAAACGCCGTTCCGCCGCCTCATGACCGACCAGGTTCGGGTTGTCGCGGGCCGTGGGAACGGAGGGGTACATAAGGAATCAACTGGTTAGGTTCAGACCAAACTTCCGACCGAGGAGCCCGGCCATGGCCCGGTGAACGGTTTCAATATCGTCGCTTGCATTGACCACGGCGCACCGGGTCGAATCGTGGGCGGCGATATCAAGGAATGCCTGGCGCAGGCGATGATGAAAGGCCACATCCATGCGCTCGAAGCGATCCTCGACAATCGCGGCGGTTCGCCCGACGGTACGTGCCAGGCCAATTTCCACCGGAAGATCCAGCAGGATCGTCACATCCGGCTGAAAATCGCCGATCACCAGTTCCTGGAACCGTCGAATCACCTCGGGCCCCAGGCCATGGCCATATCCCTGATAGGCCATGGTGGAGTCGGTAAAGCGATCGGAAATCACCCACTGGCCGGATTCGATCGCGGGTCGGATCGTGCGTCGCAGATGATCGCGCCTGGCGGCAAAAAGCAGGAGGGTCTCGGTCATGGCATCCCAACGCCCGACCTCGCCTTCCACCAGCAGGTGCCGTATCTGCTCGGCCCCGGGCGAGCCGCCTGGCTCGCGGGTAACCAGGGCATCGATCCCGATCCTGGCCAGACTTTCCGCCAGCAGACGGGCCTGGGTGGTCTTTCCGGCCCCCTCCCCGCCTTCCAGGGTTATGAAGCGACCAGAAGACGGGGTCACCGGCAGCACCCCGGACATGATCAGTTGATGGAGCCGAAGATCACGCTCTTGGCCGCGGCCCCAAGCCGTCCGACAAAGCCCAGACGTTCCACATCTTCGCCAGCCACCAGCGGTATCTCGATCGGAGGCATGCTCTGCGAGGTGATCGTCAGTGCGGCAAGGCGATCCCCCTTCCTGATGGGGGCAGCGATCGGCCCCTGGTAAACGGCGGCGACTTTCATATCCTTCGTGTTGCGACGGGGCAGCGTGACCCGGATGGTATCGACCGGAACCAGGGGTACGGTGGCCTTGTCCCCAAGCCAAACCTCGGCGTTGACAACGGTCTCTCCGCCGGCGAAGAGCCTGACGTTGTCAAACTCGCGGAAGGCCCAGTCGATGAGACGCTCGGACTCCTGGGCACGCGCCTTCATGGACTCAAGACCATTCAGAACCATGATCAGCCGTCGACCGTCCCGTATCGCCGAGGCGGTCAGGCCATACCCACCCGCCTCCGTATGGCCGGTCTTCAGGCCGTCCGCGCCAGTCGCAGGCTGATAAAGGAGCGGATTGCGGTTGCCCTGCTGGATGTTGTTGTAGGTATAGGTCAGGTCCTTGAAGATCGGATAGTACTGGGGGAAATCGGCAATGATGCGACGGGCGAGAACCGCTAGGTCGCGGGCGGTCATCATGTGCTCCGGGTGCGGCAGGCCGGCGGCGTTCTTGAACGTGCTGTGCTGCAAGCCGATTTCGCGTCCCTTCTTGGTCAGCATTCCGGCGAACTCGGCCTCCGAAGGAGCCAGGTTCTCCGCCACCACGACACAGGCGTCGTTGCCGGATGCGATGATGATGCCACGCAGCAGATCCTCGACCTTTACCCGACTCCCCACCTGCACGAACATCTTTGAACCGCCGGTTCTCCAGGCCCTCTCGCTCACCGAGAACTCGTCGGTCAGCGATACGCTCCCTTCCTTCAGGCGGTCGAACAGCATGTATATCGTCATCAATTTGCTCATGGAGGACGGCGGCATCAGGGTGTCGGCGTTCTTCTCCAGGAGGACGGTCGAGGTATCGAAGTCAACGACGAAGGCCTGCTTGGCCGAAGTCTCCATCGCCGATGCCGGCAGTGCCGGCACGAACACCAGTGTGGCAGCGACAACCAGAGTTGCGAACACACTGCCGACGAAGCGCGGAAACCGCATGTACTTCCCCTGTAATAGCCGTGGAAACGGATGGGACACCCCAGCGGTCATTTGACAACCGCAAGACGAGCATCGTGGAATCCAGCTTTTTTCACCTTTTGCAGCAATTTCCGCGGATCCTGCCCCCGCGGCACCGGGCCCAACCGGACCCGGTACACGACACGCTTGCCCAAGGACTGCTTTATCACCCTGGCCGCCCCCATCTCCGCAAGGCGTTTCGCCAACCGCTCGGCACTGGCACCGTTCTCGAACGAAGCCACCGAGATGAAGGTTCCCGTTTCAGGAGCCGGCGGTGGAGAGGGCTTCGCGGCTTTCCCCGCCGGCTTCGAAACCGGCCGGAAATCCGGTCTTGCGGAGGGCTTCGGCACCACTGCCGCCGCTGTGGCCACTGGTTGCCGTTCCGGCGCGGCAACCGGTTCCGTCCGGAGCGGAACCTTCGGCTTTGCTGGTGGGGGGGATAGAGGTTGTCCGCTGATGACCATCGGGGCCAGGCTCTCGCTGGCGACGACGGTTCTGGGGGCGGCTTCCACCTTCGGGGCCTGGGAGACGGCGTTACGGGTAAGCTGGCTCTTCAGAGCAAGGCTTTCTTCGGCCATGATTTCGACCAGCACCGAAGTGACGCCGGCGTTTTCGAAACCCAGCAGCTGAGCGGCGCGGCGCGACATGTCGATGATGCGTTCGTTGGCGAAGGGACCACGATCGTTTACCCGCACCTGGATGGCCCGACTGTTGACCATATTGGTGACCCGCACGATGGAGGGCATCGGTAGGGTCCGGTGGGCGGCGGTCAGGTCGTTCATGTCGTAGATTTCACCGTTGGCGGTCTTCTCCCCATGAAACCCGGGGCCGTACCACGAGGCTATGCCGACTTCGCGATAGGAATAGTCTTCATGGGGGTAGTACCAGACGCCGTTGATCTGGTAGGGCTCCCCCACCTTGTAGTGGCCCTGCACCGGCCCGACGGCAACCGGCCCCCCTTCGGCCGGACGGGTGGGACGATCCACCTTGCGCACCCCGGTACACCCGGCCAGTACCGCACAGGCCAAGCCCAGCGCAATCGTCCCCGCAACTCGCACTTTACGCATCGGCTGGTATACCAGTCATCGCCAGACCCAAAACCTGGCCAGTCTACTTTCGCTCAATGCGATCCGCAAGCTGTCCCACGGCCAAGGCAAACAGATTGGACTGGTTCCATTTTCGGATGACCTCGAAGTTGCCATAGACCAGAAACGCCGGTCCCTTCAGGTCATCGGTGATCACGAGAGCCGCCATCTGTTCTCCTGAAGGGAGGGACTTCCCGTTGCTGCGACGGATCCCCAGCTTCGACCACTCGGCCAGGCTCTTGTGGGTCTTGAAAGTGGCGAGCGACGTATCAAAATCTTTCGTCAGCCTGACCGGCAGGCCCCATGACTTGCTGCCGTTCCACACGGATCGGGCAAGGTAGTTGGCGGTGGAGGCGAAAACGTCGGCCTGCGTGTGCCAGATGTCCCGCCGCCCGTCGCCGTCATAGTCCTCGGCGAACTTGAGATAACTCGAAGGCATGAACTGGTTCTGCCCCATGGCCCCGGCCCAGGATCCACTCATGGCCTGAGGGGCGATGTCGCCCTGGTCCAGGATGGTCAGCGCATTCATCAGTTCCTTGCGGAAATACGCGGGGCGCCTGCCGTCGTAGGCCAGGGTGACCAGGGCCGGGACCACGGAGAACCCTCCCGTGATCCGCCCATAATCGGTCTCCACGCCCCACAGGGCGACGATGTAGGAGGCCTGCACGCCATATTTCCGAGAAATCTCCTTCAGGAGCGGGCCATGCTTGGCCAGCATGGCCCGTCCCTGCGCGACACGGGCCTCGGAGACCACCCGACTCATGTAGCCCTGGTAGGTAAGAGTGAACTCGGGCTGCTTTCGGTCCAGTTCGACGACGCGGGGCAGAAGCGACACCCCGTTCAGCGCCCGATCCAGGGTTTCCGCCCGTATTCCCTTGCCGGTGGCTTCGCTGCGCAGCCCGTCGATCCATTCGGCAAGGGATCGTTCCTCATTCGCCCACGCCGGAACGGCCGCCAGGACCACGGCCATCGCTATCGCCCCTCGAATCCAGCGCTGCGTGAATGCCATGATCATGAACCCACCTGCCTCCCGTCTTACAGCTCGAAAATTGTCCCGACGTTGTGCCACAGCCCAGCCTGCATAACAATACGCTCCTCCTCTTGCCACGAGGAACCGATCCCGCTATGAACCCGGAACGGGAGGGATGGGTGGCCGAGGGGTTTAAGGCACCGGTCTTGAAAACCGGCGTGGGTGCAAGCTCACCGTGGGTTCGAATCCCACCCCATCCGCCAGCACTCGCTTGCATACCGTAGCTCGTTACGCCGATACCGCAGGCGAGTGGTTTCAGTCCGCACCATGCTTGTAACTGCGTCTTTTGTCGCAACCAGATAGAACCACAAGCGACTGAAATCATTCAACTTTATTCTTATACTAGACCGAGATGAGCTTGACTCATCACGGTCTGGGAATGGCGCATTGAGCGCCCGCGCGATCG
>JBKACM010000146.1:0-6460 GCA_046269335.1 Alphaproteobacteria bacterium
TGCTGAAATTGGTGGGAGAAGATGGCAAGCCGGCCGCACCGCCGGATGCCGCCAGGATCGCCGGCGACAGTCGCCTCAAGCCGGGCGAGAGCCGCACGCTGACCTACCAGGTGCCGGCCGCCAACGTGACCGAAGTGCAGGCGGAGTTGCGCTATCATCTGCTGCTGCCGCCGTTCGTGCAGAAGTTTGGCGACAAGCTGCCGGCCGAAGCCAAGACGCCGACGGTAGTGGGTCGAGCGGCAGCCAGGTTGTAGTACAGTTCCGGGAACCCCGATGGGGTGGGTGAGGGCGTTTGTCATGCCGTTTGTTGCCGCGGTCGTGCTGGCATCGCCTCCGGCCGGGTCCGCCGACGTGCCGACGTCTGGGTCCGCCGACGTGCCGACGTCTGGCGCTGCCGACGTGCCGTCGGTAGTCCGGGCTGGCCCGGTGGCCAAGGCTGTTTGCGTCAACTGCCATGGCTGGCGCAAGACCAGGCCCGAGCGGCGGGCGCTGATGGTACCGCACGATCGCCTGGTCGTGGCTCATGGCGGAGATGTCCTGTGGTGTCTTGACTGTCATGCCGTTGATGAGCCGGCCAAGTTGGTGGCCGACGGTGGGACGGTGCCCTTCGAACAGGCCGACCGGCAGTGCGCCCGGTGCCATGGGGCGCGGGTGCGCGACTGGGGGCTTGGCATACACGGTCGGCGGGTCGGCGGCTGGGTGGGGGATCGGGGAATGCTGCGTTGTCCCGCCTGTCACGATCCGCATCGGCCGGCCTGGCGGCCGTCGGTGCCCGATCGGCCGCCGCTACCCCGTCGTATCGAGAGTGTGGGATCGCATGGTGATTGAGGGAGGGCTGGGCCGTGGATGCCTCCGATTCTTCTCCACCCGATAGCGGGCGCCGTGCCGTGCTGCGTGGCCTGGCCACCGGTGGAGCCCTGGTCGCGGTGGGGGGTGTAACGGCGGCGGCCACCGGTGGCATGGGCGAGGCCGCCGCCGATACCCTGGCTACGTTGGTTCAGCCGCACTTCCAGCGCATGACCCAGGTCGAGATTGAAGCCGCCCTGCGCCGCATCGAGCGGCAGGCGGTCCGTGATCATGGGGCTGCCATCTCCTGTGATGCCGTGCCGCCAATGGAAGGGGTGACGTTCGGATTTGCCATCAATCTGTCGAAATGCAAGGGTACCCGAAAGTGTGTCGAGGCCTGTGTCCGGGAAAACAACAGCGGCCGGGATGGAACCTTGCAGAATATCCGCGTGCTCGCCCTTCCCGCCGACACCATGAGGCTTGATGCGGCCGATCCCTATTACGACACGGCCACCGTCCCGCAGCCGGGCACGCGCTATCTGCCCATCCAATGCCAGCAATGCGCCGACCCGCCCTGTGTCCAGGCCTGTCCGGTACAGGCCACCTGGACCGAGCCCGACGGCATCGTGGTCATTGATTACGACTGGTGTATCGGTTGTCGCTATTGCGCCGTCGCCTGCCCGTACTGGGCGAGGCATTTCAACTGGGGCCGCCCCAGCCTGCCGGCTGGCGAGATAACCCCCCGGACCCATTACCTGGGCAACCGGCCCCGTCCCAGGGGGGTGATGGAGAAGTGTACCTTCTGCCTCCAGCGCACCCGCCGGGGCCTGTTACCCGCCTGCCTGGAGGCCTGTCCGACGGGGGCGCGGGTGTTCGGCAATCTACTGGATCCGAACAGCGACGTGCGTCATGTTCTGGCCAACAAGCCGGTGTTCCGGTTGAAGGAGCACCTGGAGACCAACCCGAAACTCTGGTATTTCACCGACGGATGAAAATCACGGCCGAAACGACCCGACGCCTCATCGTTGTCGTTCTCTCGCTGCTGATCGTGGTGGGGGCGGTGGCGTGGTGGGGGCAACTCGATCGGGGTCTTGCCGTCACCGGGCTGACCGACCAGGTGAGCTGGGGCCTTTATATCGGCAATTTCGTCTACCTGGTCGGTGTCGCCGCGGCGGCGGTGGTGCTGGTGGTGCCGGCGTATGTCTTCCGGGTCAAGGAAATCGAAGAGGTCGTTGTTCTCGGCGAGTATATGGCCATCGCCGCCGTGATGATGGCCATGCTGTTCATTCTCGCCGACCTGGGGCAGCCGGCGCGGATCTGGCACACCCTGCCGTTGATCGGTCGTCTGAACTTTCCGGCCTCGGTCCTGGCCTGGGATATCGTGGTATTGACCGGCTACCTGCTGCTCAACATCTCGGCCGTGGGATATCGGTGGCGATGCGAGCGAGCCGGACGGGCACCAGCGCCAGGACCGTACTTTGCCCTGATGATGACGGCGATTGTCCTTGGGCTTTCCATTCACACCATCACCGCCTTCATGCTGGCCGGCAATCCGGCGCGCCCGTTCTGGCACTCGGCAGCCCTTGCGCCCCGCTTCATCGCCTCGGCGTTCGCCTCCGGGGCGGCCCTGATGATCCTGGCTCTTCAGGCCAAAGGGGGGGTCATCGGAGGAAGGGAAGGGGGCTCGGCCCGTCGTCTGCTTGGCCTGATTCTGCTGTTCTCGCTGGTCATTGATCTTTTTCTCATGGGCTCCGAAGCGTTCGTGCAACTCTATCGCCCCACCGCCAGTAGCCCGGCGGCCCGGCTGGCGATGGGGGGTATCCACGGGCTGTCCGTCGCGGCTCTGGTCGTGGCGGCGGGCATCACACTCGTTCATCGCCTGCGTGACAATCCGCGCTGGCTTATCTTCGCCAGTGCTCTGGTCATTCCGGCGGTGTGGTATGAAAAGGGGCTGGGCCTCATCGTCCCGGGCTTTCGCCCGACCCCGATCGGCGAGATTGCGAGCTATGCCCCGACAGGCACAGAAATTGCGGTTACCCTCGGAATCTGGGCCGCGGGTCTTCTGCTTTTTGCCGTACTCGCCAACGGCACGATCTTGTCTCCGACAAAAAAAGTGAGCGGCAGCCGTTCATAGTTGTGAATTAACTTTTTGTTACCCCGAGTTCCGCACCATGTCTTCCGGAAATTTTTATTGTTGATGGAAAAATAACAATCGATTACCCTAGTATCGTTGGGGGCTTGTCTGTCTGTGGTTTTTTTGAGTTGCAGAAAGCGATGGCAGGCTGGACTTGGAATAATTAGGAGATAGCTTAATGCGCTATATAACGAGACTACTGGCTGCCGCCGCGCTGCCGGCGTTGCTCTCCGCGTGTTCGGGCCCATCGATCTGGGTTCCGATTGCCCAGACCAATTATGCGTTCCCGAACAGCAATGTCGTGCCGGTTGGCACGGCCAAGGCGACTGCGACGCGCAGCTACGTCGTTCCTTTCCAGACGCCCCGTTTCGCTGATGCGGTCGCCTATGCCCAGCTCCGGGATCAGGCTTTGAAGAGCAAGAACGCCGACATCCTGGTCGATGCGGAGTATCACGCCACCACGACCATTGTACCGCTGTATATTGTCAATATCTGGACTGTCAACGAAACGCTGGAAGGGACCGCTGCCAAGATGGAAATCGGCAAGCGCGATCTCCGCTGAGACGTCCGTCGCCTCTCTTGAGAAGGGTTTTGAACATGAATATTCGGAGCATAACGATCGGGCTGGCGGCGGCCCTCGGCCTCGGTGCCTGTACTCAGACCATGGACACCTACGCGATCTCGTCGCGCTTCACCTATCCGAACAGTGACATCCAGCCGGTCGGCCGGGTGACCAACGAGGTATCTCGTGTAACGTTCTTCGGTGCGGCCATCATGGACAAGGAGGTTTTCGACGAACTCTACACCAAGGCGGCGCAGAAGAAGGGGGGTGACCGGGTGATCGACTATATCGTCACCACCGAGGTCACCTCGTACCCGGTGATCCCGATCGTGAGCACCAAGTTCAAGTTGGAGGGCACCGTCTGCAAGGACGTCGCCATCGGTCGGCAGAAGCTCACCAACTGAGTCTCCAGGTGTTCCGGTGACGTGGCGGATGCCGAGGAGTTTATTTCTGGCGGTGGTCTCCTTTGTCCTCCTTGTCGCGGGTGTGGCCCGCGGCCGGGCGGATGATCTTGATCAGCTTCCCAAGGCGTCCGCCGATGCCACCATTCCGATCTATCTGCATTCGAACCAGCAGAAGACCCAGTTTTTCATCGACGACAAGTGGATTGCTACCGGCAAGCGGCTTCGCGTATTGGTCGAAGATCGGCCGATGACGATTCGCGCCAAGCCCGAGGGCTACGTCGAAAAGGAGGACTTTGTCCAGCCCCCTTTCCGTAACGGCAGTGAGGTCGGTTTTTACTTTCTGATCGAGGACAAGGAACAGAACCAGGTTGCCGCTGTGCCTGCCGCACCGGCTCCGATTATGCCGCCGGTGATCGTGCCGCTCCCCCAGACCACCGGTGCCCGGCCGCAGGACCTTACCCCCCGACCGCCTCCCGCCGCGGCTCCGGCCGTCGCTCCAGGTGGTGAGAAGCGGGTCGCACTGGTGATCGGCAACGCTGCCTATCCGGAAATGCCGCTCGTCAACCCGGTGAACGACGCCCGCGCCATGACCGCCAGCCTGCGGATGACGGGGTTCGAGGTGATCGAGCGCGTCAACGCCGGCAAAGCGGTCATGGAGGACGCGATCGCCCAGTTCGGCGAACGGCTCGGGCCGAACACCGTTGCTCTGGTCTACTATTCTGGGCATGGCATGCAGGTGTCGGGGAAGAACTACCTGATCCCGGTCGACGCCAAGATTTCCTCGGAACAGACGGTGGCGCTGCGCACCATTGACGCCGATCGGGTGATCGACCAGATGATAAGCGCTCGTACCCGACTCAACATCCTGATTCTCGACGCCTGCCGCAACAACCCGTTCGAGCGACGGTTCCGTGCCGTCGGCGGCGGTCTGGCGCAGATGAGCGCCCCCCAGGGTACGATGATCGCCTACTCGACGGCCCCCGGCAAGGTTGCCTCCGATGGCGAGGGCACCAACGGCCTGTACACCCAGGAACTGCTGAAGGCCCTTCAGCAGCCTGGGATAGAGATTGAGAAGGTCTTCAAGCGCGTACGGGCAGAAGTCTCTGCCGTCTCGAACGAGGCCCAGGTTCCCTGGGAAGCGTCGTCACTGGTTGGGGACTTCTACTTCGTCCCGCCCGGTCAATAGCGGTACCAGGAGCGGTATCACGCCTCCTCGCGCCGCGGTGCCTCCTGGCCCGTCTCGTCGGGATCGCGCAGGACGTAGCCCCGGCCCCACACCGTTTCGATGAAGTTCCGGCCTTCGCTGGCCTGGGAGAGTTTCTTGCGCAGTTTGCAGACGAATACGTCGATGATCTTGAACTCCGGCTCATCGATGCCGCCGTACAGGTGGTTCAGGAACATCTCCTTGGTCAGGGTCGAGCCCTTGCGCAGGGACAGAAGTTCCAGAATCCCGTACTCCTTGCCGGTGAGATGAAGCGGGGCGTTGTCGATGGCGGCGGTGCGGGCATCCAGATTGACGGCCAGCCGACCGGTGCGGATCACCGATTCCGCGTGACCCTTGGAACGGCGGACGATGGCCTGGATACGGGCGATAAGCTCGTTCTTGTCAAAGGGTTTGGTGAGATAATCGTCGGCCCCGATCCCCAGGCCCTTGATCTTCTTGTCGGTTCCATCCAGTCCCGACAGGATCAGGACCGGAACGTCCACCTTGGAGGATCGCAGGCGGCGCAACACCTCGTATCCGTCCATGTCGGGCAGCATGAGGTCGAGAACGATGACGTCGTAGTCGTAGAGTCTGCCGACCTCCAGGCCTTCCTCGCCGGTGGTGACCGCGTCCACGACCATCCCTTCCCGCCGCAACGAGACTTCGATACTGTGGGCCGTCGTGGGCTCGTCCTCGATCAACAGAACGCGCATCTACACACCCCCATAGGATTGACGGCAGGACCCCAGCGCACCCGCGTCATACCACGCGGCCATTGAAATGACCGCTCGGCACCTTTGTGTCTGCCCTCGCCGGGCGGCGGCGTCTGCCGCCTTGGCTGCCGCCTCAATGGCGGCTTAATACCGGCCGACGAGTCAAACCGAATGTCGGCCGGTATCAGCCGTTTCGGACACCCTTTACCCCATCTTAACTCCTACCATGTCATTATGTTACGATCCCGGAGGCGTCGCAAGGGGTGCGTTGGGCTTTGGCACTGTCGTTACGCAATATCATCAACGAAATCGATCATCTTCCTGACCACGACGCCTATGGGCGGGTGGCCGGGATTCGGGGCATGCTGGTGGAGGTTGGCGGCCTCCAGGGCTCGGTTTCGGTCGGCGATCGCATTGCGGTGGTTGCGCGCGGCGAGCGGGAGGTCTTGTGCGAGATCGTGGGCTTTCACGAGGGCCGCGCTCTGCTGATGCCCTTTGAGTCTCTGGAGGGGGTGGGTCTGGGGTGCCGGGCGGTGGTGGCGGAGTCCGGAACCTCGATCTTTCCCGACGAGAGCTGGCTCGGGCGGGTGGTGGATGCCATGGGGCCCACAAACACATTCACACCAACAGTTACTGAAACTCCTACACAAACACATT
>JBKACM010000147.1:0-6423 GCA_046269335.1 Alphaproteobacteria bacterium
GACGGGCGCTTCGCGACGTGCATCAATCAGCGTCTGCTGGCTCGAGTGCTGGCGACGACGAATTCCGACGTCGTTGCGGTGAACGCTGCGGCGATGTGATCCTTCTCGGGGGCGGTGGCAGTTCGGTCGCGGTCCAGGCGGTCGAACGCCTTCAGGGGGGGACTGGCAGCAACACCGTCGTCCTGACCCGCAACGGTAACACCTTGGTCATCGCCAGCGTGCAATCCCTGGTGGGAAGCGCCGGTCTGGACGTGATCACCCTGGGCAACAGCGGGGAAGCCGTCGTCTGTACCGCCATCGAAAGCCTGGTGGGTGGTACCGGCAGCGATACGGTTGCCCTTGGCAACACCGGCAACAAGGTCTTTCTGCGAGGGGTGGAGAGCCTGGTGGGCGGCACCGGCAAGGACCAGATCGGGCTGGACAACGGTGGCAATACTCTGGCCGTCTCGGCGCTTGATACCCTGGTCGGAGGGACCGGAACCGACGTGGTCGTCCTGGGCGATGGCGGCGGCACCCTGACTCTGCTCGCGATCGAATCCCTGGCCGGCGGCGCGGGTGCCGATATCGCCCTGTTGTCGGGGAAGGGCTCGACCCTCACGATTTCCGGCCTGGAAAGTCTGCTGGGCAGTGGCGGCACCGACGTGGTCACCCTGGATTCCCGGGGCAATACCCTGGTGGTTGCCGGTGCCGAGAGTCTGATCGGTGCCGATGGTCTTGACGTCATTTCCCTGGGCAACAACGGCAACAGCACCCAGATTTCGGGCATCGAAAGCCTGATCGGCGGCAAGGGCAAGGATATTCTGTCCCTTGGCAGCGGCGGCAATACCCTGGTCCTTCTGGCGATCGAGAGTCTGGCGGCCGGCGGTACCGGCACCGACGTGGTCACCCTGAAGACCACCGGTTCGACCCTGATGGTCTCTGGCGTCGAGAGCCTTGTCGGCGAGGGTGGGATCGATGTGATCGGGCTTGGCGATAGCGGCAACAGCCTCTCTCTTTCCCTCGTCGAGACCCTGCGCGGAGGCATCGGACGGGACGTGGCGAGCCTGGCCGACGGCGGTAACAGCCTGGTGCTGTCCGGAATCGAGAGCCTGACCGGGGGCGGCGGCGCGGATGTCCTCCGGTTCGATCGCGGCGGCAATACCGCTACCCTCTCGGCCATCGAAAGCCTGATTGGCGGGGGTGGACTGAACGTCGTGTCCCTGGGCAACACCGGCAACACGATGACGGTTTCCTCGGTGCAGAGCCTGGTGGGCGGCACCGGCATCGACGCTCTGTTTCTGCTAGGCAACGGCGGCACCGTCACCGGGACGGATATCGAGTCCCTGACCGGCACCATCGGCAAGGATGTCCTGATCCTGGGTGGCAGCCGAGGCAACACCATTGCCGTCAGTCTTGTCGAGTCCCTGGTGGGAAGTTCCGGCCGCGATGCGGTCTCCCTCGCCGATACCGCCAACACCGTCGCGGTGACGGGAATCGAGACTCTGGCCGGCGGCAGCGGTGGTGACGTCGTTTCCCTGGCCGGTAGCGGGGCCACCCTGTTCATCTCGTCGATCGAGAGCCTGTTGGGGAGTGGCGGCACCGACGTCATCAGCCTGGGCAACGACGGCAATACCCTGATTGTCAAAGGCATCGAGTCTCTCGTCGATGGGAGCGGGGATGACCTCCTCACCCTGACCAGGGGGGACGGCACGGCGATGACCCTGCGCAACACGGGGGGAAGCGATACGGTGATCGGCACCTCCGGCGGGGACACGATTTCAGTTTCCGGCGGTGTCTCAGTGACCGGTAGTTCTGGGACCGACAGGATCACCCTGGGTGCCGGGGCCAACAGCGTCATCTATGCCTCTATTGCCGATGGCAGCAGTCAGGGTGGCACCGGTGGTGCC
The DNA here is from genome assembly GCA_046269335.1 of Alphaproteobacteria bacterium. Lineage (GTDB taxonomy): Bacteria > Pseudomonadota > Alphaproteobacteria > Rhodospirillales > Rhodospirillaceae > JADFXL01. Next base: position 1,887 of record JBKACM010000147.1, read on the forward strand.
GACCAGGTCAGGGAGTTCACCTCCGGTACCGACAAGGTCGTTATCTCCGGGGATCTGGCGGCCCTGGTGGGGGGGCTGCAAGGTACCTCCCGCGCCACCGGGGGGGTCAGCTCCGGGGATGGTCTCGCCGTTCTGACCACGGCGGTGAGCGGGGCCCTGAATAACGATGGCGGGTTTTCGCGTTTTCTCACCGCCTTGGGGACGCTGGACAGTGGCTCGACCGCTTCGCCGTTCCTGGTGGCGGCCCGGGATGCCAGTGGCAACAGCGGCCTGTATCTGATTTCGGATACTAACGCCAACCAGCGCGTCACCTCCGGCGAGATTCGGCTGCTGGCCTATTTCGAAAGCGTCACTCTGGTCGCCGGCGATTTCAGAACAGTCGGATGAATCTGATTACCCTGCCAACAGCGCCGCTGCCGCCGTCCACCATCGGGGATGCTCGGCACGGAGCTCGGCGGCGGCCGTCTCGGCCCCCGCCGCGTCGGCGAACAGGCCGAAGCAGGTGGCACCGCTGCCCGACATCCGGGCCAGGAGACATCCCGGACGAGCGGCCAGGGCCGTCAGTACCGTCCCTATTTCCGGGGCCAGGGTACAGGCGGCCTCGGTCAGGTCGTTGCCCCGCTCGGCCAGAGCCGCCGCCAGGGCATGCACATCGGCCGGGGAAGTGGTCAGCGGCCGGGGAGACGAGAAGGTGCCGGCCGGAGCGGAGGCGGCACGGGCACGAAAGACGGCCGGTGTGGACAGCGGCTGTCCCGGATTGACCAGGACCAGCCAGGCAGGCGGCAGAGCCGGAGCCGGAGCGACGTGGTCGCCAATTCCCGTCATGATCGCCGGGCGTCGGAACAGACAGACCGGCACGTCGGCCCCAAGCCGCAGGGCCAGGGTCGCCATCTCCGATTCGGACAGGGACACGTTCCACAGGCGTGCCAACGCCAGCAGGGTTGCCGCCGCGTCGGTGGAGCCGCCACCGATCCCCGAGGCGACCGGCAGGTGTTTTTCCAGGGTGATGGCGGCACGGGCGGGAATACCCGCAGCCTCCGCCAGGCTCCGTGCCGCCCGCAGCACGATATTGTCGGCCTCGCCGGCCAGAGACGGACCGGCCGGGCCGGTCAGGGTCAGAACCAGCCGGTCGGCTGGCCCGACGCCGATCCGATCACCGACGTCGACGAAAACTACCAGACTGTCCAGCAGGTGATAGCCGTCCCCGCGCCGCCCGACCACATGCAGGGCAAGGTTGACCTTGGCCGGGGCGAACACCCACAAAACGGAACCATCGGTCGTGACGACGGGAGACCCCATGACGGCGTCATCCCTCCGACGGAGCCGGAACGGCGGTGCTGGGCGGAGAGGACAGTCCCTGTTCCAGCTTTTTCCGGATTCCCTCGACCTGGTCCGGCTCCGGATCCAGACCCAGGGAGCGCTTCCACTGGTACCGGGCCTCGGTTCTGCGGCCGACCCGCCAGTAGGCGTCGCCCAAATGGTCGTTGATCACCGGATCCTCGGGCTGGAGTTCCACCGCCCGTTCGATGTCACGGACGGCACTCTCAAATTCACCGGCCATATATTCCGACCAGCCGAGGCTGTCCACGATGTAGCCATCCTCCGGCCGAAGCTCCACCGCCCTGCGGATCATGCCCCGCGCCTTCTCCAGGTTGATCCCCTGTTCCAGCCAGGAATAGCCCAGATAATTGAGGACATATGGCTGTTCCGGCTCCAGTTCCAGCGCCTTCAGAAAGTCCCTTTCGGCCCGCGCCCACTGCTTGGCACGTTCCAGGGCGATCCCCCGGCTGTAGAACAGCGCCCAGTGGCGGGGCTCGACGGCCCGCACCCGCGCCAGGGCCCGGTCATAGGCCTCCGCAGCCTCGACATAGCGCTTGTCACCGCGCAGGAAATCTCCAAGGTCGATCAAGGCCTCGGGACGATCGGGGTTTTTCTCGGCCAGATCGCGCAGAATCGTCGTGGCCTCGTCAAGCCGCTTCATGCGCTTCAGATTATCGGCGATCCGCAACCGGGCCGAAAAGTACACGGGCGAATCCGAGCGGATCGCCTGGTAGGCCCCGTTGGCGTCGGCATAGCGGGACTGCGACTGGAGGATATCGCCGACCAGCACCTGCGCCAGAGGAAAATCGGGCTCGACCGCCAGGGCCAGGCGCGCGAACAGCAGCGAGCTGTCCAGGGCATTGCCCTCGCGCACCGAGGTGGCGGCTCCGAACAGGCTCTCGGCAATACCGTCACGGGCGGCACCGACGGGTCTTGCCCCTGCGGGACCTCCGTCCAGCCCCCGGACCAGCCCCTCCAGCAGGACCGACTCCGGATGATCGGACTGGTAGCGGCGGACCAGGGCGCGGGCCTTGTCCGGCATACCCTGGCGCAGATGGAACGAGCCCACCACTTCCACGGCACGCAGGGAAAGCCCGCCCTCGGCCTCCAGCATCGCCTGATAATGGCCTCCTGCCGCCTCGCGACGGTCGGCAAGGTCGTTGATCAGCCCGGCATGGTAGTTGTAGAGCGCCTTCAGATGATCAACCCTGGCCAGTGAGTCCAGGGTCTTCAAGGCGTCATCGACCCGTTTTTGCCCCACCTGCGCCCAGGCGATCATCAAGGGAGCCAGGAAGCTGTTGATGCCATGACGAGGCACCGGGGCCAGGACCTTCTCGGCGGCTGCGAAATCGCCGGACCGGGCATCCCTGACCGCCACCACCAGCGGTGCCATCGGCGAGTCGTGCTTTGCGGCCATCAGCCTCTGGACGATGGCGACCGCCCGGTCGATGTCTCCCTCGGCTGCCAGAAGCGCGTAGGCATGGCGCATCAGTTCCACGTTGTTGGCATCGTCTTCCAGCGCCCTGGAGTAGTACTTCGCGGCGGCGCTAATATCCCGTTGAGTCTGGGCGTGCCGACCTGCCAGGTAGTCACCGGTGGGGCTGCCGTCGCGGACGGCGGCCGCGATCTTCACATCGTTTTCCGGTTTCGACGGGGGCTCGACCTCAGGTAGCGCCTTCACCTCGGGTTCGGAGGCGGTCTCGGCTCTGGCCTCGGTTTTGGGGGCATCAACCGTGGGGACGACGACGGTCTTGCCGGCAGCCGTGTCCTGGGGGGCTGGAGCGCGCGTTTCGATTTTGGCGGATTTGTGCGACCTGGCGTGCTTGCGGCCGAGGCCGGAACAGGCGGCAGGCAGTCCGGCGATAATCAGCATCACGACCACGCGGCGCAGGACTCGCGTGGCCCAATCCGTGGATAGAGGCATCAACGGCTCCGAGGAGGTATCGTGTTCAAGCGGTTGTTGACCAGGGCTCCGCTCGCGACGGGGGTGATCTTACCCGACACAGGGGGCCCGTCGCCAGTATGCCGAGGCCCTGGAGCGCGCAAATTTTTTCAGTGCGGCAGGGTTATCACGCCCGAGAGTCGAGGCTTTCCCGCAGGGCGGGAAAAACAGGAATCATCCTGACACATCTTCCAGGGATTCCGCGGCTCACCATTGCCTAAGCAGGATTATGGACGCTGCCCGTGCCGGCGTTGCTCGATCGCGTCCCAGATTCTGGCCTCCAGACAGACGCCGTCGAAACGGTTGATTTCCTGAAGTCCGGTCGGAGACGTCACGTTGATTTCGGTCAGATATCCGCCGATGACATCGATGCCTACGAAGATCAGGCCACGCTCCCGCAAAGCCGGCCCGATGGTCTCGCAAATCTCGTGCTCGCGCGGGGTCAGCCGGGAAGGCGCGGCAGTGCCACCTACGTGCAGGTTCGACCTTGCCTCTCCGTCCTTGGGGATCCTGTTGACGGCCCCTGCAGCCTCACCGTCGATCAGAATGATCCGCTTGTCACCGGCGCGAACCTCCGGCAGGTATTTTTGGGCAATCACCGGTTCCTGGCGAAGCTGGGCAAACAATTCCAGCAGAGCATTGAGATTCTCGTCCCCCGGCGTGACATGGAACACCCCGGCTCCGCCGTTCCCGAACAGTGGTTTGAGGATGATGTCGCCGTGCTCGGCGCGGAATTCGTCGATCTGCTGTCGATCGGCCGAAATCAGAGTGGGCGGCATCAATTCGGGGAAGTGGGTGACGTACAGTTTTTCGGGCGCGTTGCGCACGTGTACCGGATCGTTAACCACCAGGGTACGCGGGTGGATGTGCTCCAGAAGATGAGTGGCGGTGATGTAGGCCATGTCGAACGGCGGGTCCTGGCGCATCAGCACCACGTCGACGGTGGCCAGATCCAGGCCGACCGGTTCCCCGAGCGTGAAGTGATTGGCTCTCTCCCGCCGGACGGTCAGCGGCCTCGCGGTGGCGTGAACACGGAAATCGCGATAGCTCAATTGCTGGGGCACATAGTGAAACAGCACGTGTCCCCGCCGCTGAGCCTCCAGCGCCAGGACAAAGGTGCTGTCGGTGTCGATGTTGATCCCCTCGATCGGGTCCATCTGTATCGCTACGGCCAGACTCATGACGACCTCTTCTGGTATCATACCAATCCGCGTTGATCGTGACCGATCAGCGCCCTCAATCGCCGGCGGGGCCGTCCGGCCCCTTGGCTTGCGC
>JBKACM010000148.1:0-6407 GCA_046269335.1 Alphaproteobacteria bacterium
GCCATCTCCGGGGCTCAGGCCCTGGGCATCGTCGAAAAGCAGGAAGTGGACCTGATTCTTCTGGACGTGGAGATGCCGGAGATGGACGGTTTCGAGGTCTGCCGGCGACTGAAGGGCTCGCCCGCGACCAGCCACGTCCCCGTCGTTTTCGTCACCGGTGCCGACCGGGAGGAGGACGAGGAGAAGGGACTCGACATCGGGGCGATCGACTACATCACCAAGCCGTTCCGTCCTGCCGTCGTCCGTTCCAAGGTGCGCAACCACCTGAAGCACCGGGAGGCGGAGAAGACCATCGCCAGACTGATCCAGAAGGAGGCCGAACGGTCCTTGCGGGAAAAGGAGGCCAAGGTTCAGGCGGCGGAACTGGCCAATCGTGCCAAGTCGGAATTTCTGGCCAACATGAGTCACGAGATCCGCACGCCGATGAATGCCGTTCTCGGCATGCAGTATCTCCTCCAGCAGACCCCGCTGACATTCCAGCAGCGCAACTATCTGGACAAGGCCACCCATGCCGCCCAGTCCCTGCTGGTGGTGATCAACGATATCCTCGACTTCTCCAAGATCGAGGCCGGCAAGGTCGAAATCGAGGCCATCGAGATGCGCCTGTCCCAGGTGCTGGAGCGATTGGCCGACGTGATTTCCGGCGTCACCCGCAAAAAGGACGTCGAACTGGTCTTTTCCATGACCGCCGAGGCCCCGGAATTCCTGGTGGGGGATCCGACCCGGCTGGGTCAGATTCTGCTCAACCTCGTCAACAATGCCGTCAAGTTTACCGAACGGGGTTCGGTCATGGTGACGGTGACCACCGTTGCCGCAACCGACGGATACGTCGAGTTGCGCTTCGCCGTCCGGGATACCGGCATCGGCATGACGCCTGAGCAGATGGCCAAGCTGTTCAAGGCCTTCAGCCAGGCCGACAGCTCCACCACCCGTACCTATGGTGGCACCGGCCTTGGCCTGACCATCAGCAAGCATCTGGTGGAAAAGATGGGTGGTGCTATCGGGGTGACCAGCGAGCCCGGCGTCGGCAGCGAGTTCGCTTTCACGGCCCGGTTCGGCCGGGGCGTCGGTCCCGATCGTCCGGCGACGCCCGAGCCCAGACTGGCCGGCCGGCGGGTGCTGGTGGCGGAGGATCATGCCATGGCGCGGGACGGGCTGCGCGCGTGGCTGACGCAGTGGGGAATGGAGGTACGCATGGTCGAGCGGGGACAGGCGGCGCTGGACCTGCTGATCGCGACGTCCGAACGGCCGGACCTGGCGTTGCTGGACTGGCGGATGCCCGACATGGATGCGACCGAGCTGCTGCGGCGGTTACCGGGAGCAAGCCCGGTGCCGGTAGTGATCCTGGCGACACCTTTCGGTCAGGACATCGTCCAGCAGGAGACCGAACATTTGAAGACGGCTGGACTGCTGCTCAAGCCGGTGCTTCCGTCGACCCTTCAGGACGTGGTGTTGCGTGCCCTGGGTCTCGTGGACCCGGCCGCCGAGCGGGAGGAGGAACGGCGGCGACAGGTTCGGCCCCGGAACCGTCTCCAGGGCCGGCATATTCTTCTGGTCGATGACAACGAGATCAACCAGGAGGTCGCCCGCGCCATCCTGACCGGGGAAGGAGCCCTGGTCCGCGTGGCGGCGGACGGGGTTGCGGCCGTATCGGCGGTGACCGAAACGTCACGGCCGTTCGACGCCGTGCTGATGGACGTCCACATGCCGGTAATGGACGGCTATGAGGCGACGCGCCGCATTCGTGCCAACCTGGCCCACGCCGGCCTGCCGATCCTGGCCATGACCGCCAGCGCCATGGACCATGAACGCCAGCAATGTCTGGCGGTCGGCATGAACGATCACGTCGCCAAGCCGATCGATGTGGATCGGGTCATTGCCGCTCTCCATCAGTGGATGGCTCCGCGTGCGGAGGGTGAGGTTTCCGAGCCGGTACCGGAGGAGACCAGGTCTTCGCTGGAGGTCCTGGACGGGGACATACCAGAGGAATTGCCGGGGTTCGACATCGCCCAGGCCCTGCGACGGGTCAACGACAACAAACCCCTGTTGCGAGGCCTTCTGTTATCCTTTGCCGAGAAATACGCGACTGCTTCGGAACGCCTGCGGGAGAGGCTGGAGGCCGGTGACGTCGAGGGCGCGTTCGGGCTGGTTCACGCCATCAAGGGGGCGGCCGGGAACCTGGGGGCCACGGATCTGTTCGAGGTCGTCCAGGTTTTCCAGAACGTCTTGAGCAACCGGGAGAAGGATCGTTTCGAAACCCTCTACCAGGATTTCCGGACCCAGATGGGCAAGGTGTTGGCCACGCTGGCCGGTCTGACCCCCGGGACTCCGGCCCTGGAAACCCCCCGGAAGGAGATGGACACCGCCGTCCGCTGGAAGTTTGCGGGGGACTGCAACCAGCTCCTCGTGCTGTTGCGAACCCGCAGCATGCGCGCGGTAGCGCTCGCCGCCGATCTGAAGACCCGCTTGCAGGGCTATGGATTCGATGCTGAACTCCAGGCTCTGGAAGCGGCCATGATGATGCTGGATTTCCGGACCGGCGTCGATGTGGTCCAATCCCTGATAGACTGACTGGGGGCAAAGAAGTAGGTGCCGTCGGCCGGGCGGTATTAGTCCTGGCAAGGGCATCGGAAATCCTCTTTACCTGGGTTCGGAAGTAACCGAAAATAAAGAGGGTCCGGAGGATACTGGACGTTCCCGGGTCCTGGTCCCCGGAACCGGTCGGGCGTGTCGTGTCGTCGGCTTTCCGAGGCGGGGCCTCGCCCAGGCGGGAGGAGCGCCATGCAATTTCCAACCATTGGCGGTCAGGTCTGGTCTCCGAACCTGTACAACCTGCTCCTGGATGATATCCGGAGGACGGGGGTTGACGGCGAGACGGCTGCCTCGATTGGCAAGAGGGTCGACAGCGTCGCCCAGTCCTTTTCCCCGGACGAGGAGCTTTCGCTCCGGGATGCGATCGAGCTGCAACTGGAGAGCGATATCGACCAGGGGACTCTGTCCCGGGGTACGGCGGATCTGGTGAGGGAGGCGCTGGACCAGCTTGAACTGGAGGCATCCCTGGGTCTCCTCGTCCCGGCTTCGGAGTCCGCCTCCACCTTCGTCGACGAGGTTCCGGAGGAAGTCGTTTTCACGGGCGCGGGCGACGAGTCGGCCGTGGACGATACGGATGGCAACGACGCCTTCGTGTGGGATGAGATCGACACTCTCCCTGTCGAGGACACCGGATACCCCGCCGCCGATGCCTTCGTCGCCCTCCCCGATGAAGACGTCGGGACCGACGATGGCCTTCTCAGCGACGGCAGTGACAGTGATCTGCCGTCCATGTTCGCGCGACTTGACACTGATGGTAACGGTTGGGTCAGCCGCGATGATTTCATCGCCGGCAGGCTGGCCTCCATCAGTCCGGAGGAGGCCGGGTTTCTGTACGATCAGATAGCCGACGGCAGGGATGATGGGGAGGGCCTGACGGCGGCGTATTTCTATGGCGGCGTGATCAACCTGTTCGGCAGCGCCTATGCCGACGGCACCGACATGACCGGTCCGGCCAGGGCGACTGCGGACGATTATGCCGCGGAGCCGCCGAACGAGGTGTTCGACCGTCTCGACGGCAACTATGACGGCCGGGTCACGCGGGCGGACTTCGTCTCCGGACGACCCGCCAACATGAGCAGCCTGAACGCCAACGTGCTCTACGACAAGATTGCCTCCGGCAACGATTTCGGGGTTGGCCTGACGCGGGAAGACTTTGTCCGTGGCCTGACCGAAGAGGACACGACGACCACCGCTTCCTATTCGTCCAAACCTCCCGCAGAGGTGTTCGACCGCCTGGATGCCGACGGCGACAACAGGATCAGCCGGGACGACTTCGTTGACAATCGTCCCTCCGGCATGGGCCGCCACGCGGCCCTGGCTCTGTACGACCGGGTCGCCAACGGCCAGGACAACGGTGAGGGCCTGGATAAGGATGCCTTTGTCCGGGGCATGCAGAGCGGCCTGTCATCGCCCCCCATCGGGTCCTACACGGCAGAGTCGTCGCAGGATCTGTTCACTCGTCTCGATGCCAACGGTGACGGCCTCGTCGATCGGTATGACTACATCTCCGGCCGTCCCCTCGCCATGAGCGAAGCGGCCGCCAACGCGCTCTACGACAGGATCGCCGCTGGCAAGGACGAGGGCGATGGTCTTGGAATGGATGTTTTCGTGGGCAGCCTGAATGCTCTGACCGGTGTCGTAATACCTCCCCCTTCCCCCCCCGAGGACGGGAGCACGGTAAAACCGCTCGCGGGGACGTTTGCGAACTACAGTGCCGATTCCACGGCGTCGGACCTGTTCGATACTCTGGATACGGACAGGGATGGCCGCATCAGCCGCGACGATTTCCTTTTCGGCAGGCCCGAGGGTATGAGCGAGCAGGCCGCCCGCATTCTGTACGACAGAATCGCCAGCGGCCATGACGAGGGCGAGGGTCTGGACCGGGAGATGTTTCTCAGCCTCGTCGACCGGATGAACGGCAGCCCGGCGGCTTCCGCCAGAACGTCCACGATCGCGGCAACGCCCCAGAGCTACTCCACCGGCCGGCCGCAGTCTCTTTTCCTCGCTCTCGATTCCGATCGTGACGGCCTGATCACCCGTGGCGAGTTCCTCGCCGGCAAGCCCGGTGCCATGAGCGAGCGAACCGCCGGTGGGCTCTACGACAATATCGCCAACGGTGGGGATGACGGCTCTGGTCTGGACAGGGATTACTTCGTGGGCGGCCTGGAAGCCCTGGCGGCGGAGATGGCCCTGAAGCCCCCGCTTTTTACCGGGCTTCAACCGCCCTCCGGATCCGCCAACGCCTATTCGACCGACTCCCTGTCCAGGTTGTTCAACAACCTCGATTTCGATGACAACGGCAGGGTCGGCCGTGACGAATTCATCACCGCCAAGCCCAACAGCATGACGGTCGAGGACGCGGGTGCCCTCTATGACAGGATCGCCGATGGCAACAACGGGGAAGGGGGCGTGAGGCAGGAGGTCTTCATCGACAATCTTGCGGCGTTGGCGGAGGCGGAGACGCGCAATCAGGGCACGGCCTCGTTGCGGGCTCTGTTCAGCAGACTGGATACCAACGGGGACGGTTGGGTCGGTCGCGATGATTTCATCGCCAACAGGCCCGGCGGCGTTTCCAGTGAAGCGGCCGGGGTTTTGTACGATCGGATCGCCGGGGGTGACGACGAGGGCTGGGGGCTGGATCAGGCGCGCTTCATCGCCGGTTTCGAGCGCGCCAGCATACCGATGCCCGCGGTGATCACGCTTTCTCCCCAGGCCGCCGCGAATGGCGAGACGGCCGAGGAGAGCGAGGCCGCCGCGACGGTCATTTCCGCCAGTCTGCTTCCGGTCGGCTCGGCGGCCCCCGCCACCGGTTCGACCGCCACCACCAACCCCGCAGGCGGTTCCGTTACTTCCGCCTCCAAAGTCGTCAACGCCACGACCGTCACCTTCGACAACGGTCTGACAAGGACCGTGACCACCTATTCCGATGGATCAAAATCCACCAAACATGCGTGGGCGGACAATTCGGCGGCGGCCCGCCTGCAAGCGATCGTCAACTCGCTTGCCAAGGACACCGGCGTTGCCCTGGACGCAAACAACTACATCATGAAAAATCTGAAGACGGTGCTGGTGGACGTGAAACTGTGATGACGACATTTTTTTGAAAGCGGAAGATGGAAACAAGAGATCGGCAAGCCCACTGGGGGGCGGTGTATACCTCGAAAGATGAGACGGCCGTCTCATGGTTCCAGGAGAATCCGGAGACTTCCCTTCGACTGATCGAGGGCTGCTCCCGGCCTGGAGCCAACGTCGTCGATGTCGGGGCCGGTGCGTCCCGCCTGATCGACCATCTCGTCGATCGGGGATACAGGGTGACGGCGCTGGACATTGCCAGGGCCGCTCTGGACAAGACCAGGGCGCGTCTCGGGCACCGGGCATCCGAGGTCAACTGGATCGCCGCCGATGTGACCGGGTGGTGTCCGCCGGAGCTCTTCGACGTCTGGCACGACCGTGCCGTGTTTCACTTTCTCACCGACGAACGGGATCGTCTGGCGTATGCCGGTGTTCTGGCAGCGGCGGTGAGGACCGGCGGGTGGGCGGTGATCGGTACCTTTGCGCCGGATGGTCCGGAACGATGCAGCGACCTGCCGGTCTGCCGTTACGACGCCAGGAGCCTGGCAGGCGTGTTCGCTCGCGATTTCACTCTGGTGGACGAACTGGCGGAGGGGCATCTGACGCCGAGTGGCAAGACGCAACGGTTCCAGTTTTCGGTGCTGCGCCGGCTCTGACCGTTCCCCGAATGATACCGGCGAGCACAATATTTGACACATCGTCCCCCTTGTGCGCCGGTATCAAGCGGCCATTGCGGCCGCGGC
>JBKACM010000149.1:0-6318 GCA_046269335.1 Alphaproteobacteria bacterium
GTTGGTATCAAGCCCGCGCGGCGTCTGAGCGAAACCCGCTCCGCACGAAGTCAAAACTTCGTGCGGATGGTGTGATTCCGGCGGTCTACCCAATTCCCTGACCCTCCTCTGGGGCGGGTGTCCGTTTCTCCGGTGCCGCCCGCCTTGCCGTTGGCGTTCCGAAGTCTTATCCTGCCCGTGTTCGCTCGCCAGCCTGAGGAAAGTTGGAACCACTCATGCACGTCCGCAACGCTTTCGTGATTCTGTTTGCCATCGTTCTGGCCGCTCTCCTCCAGGGGTGGGGGTGGCACTTTGCTCACCGCACCATTTCCCCGCCCGACGTTCGGGCGGTGAAGTCGGTGTCCTTCTCGCCCTACAGCCGTCACCAGAATCCCCTGACCGGAAGCGTGCCGGATACGGCCGCCATAGAGCACGATCTGGAGGCGATCATCGGCTCGGTCAAGGGGATACGCACCTATGCCGTGACCGGGGGGCTGGAGCAGATTCCGGTGTCGTCGCTGAAGTACAGGAAGTTTCGCGTGACCCTGGGATTGTGGGTGGACAAGGAGGAGGAACGGACTCGCCGTGAGATCGAGAATGCGGTAAAGATCGCCAACAACAATCGCAACGTCGTCACGGTGGTGGTGGGCAACGAAACCCTGCTTCGTCAGGACCGCAAGCCCGAGGAACTGGTGAGCCTGATCAAGGAGGTCCGCCGCAAGGTCAAATCCAACACCAAGGTTACTACCAGCGAGACCTGGGACATCTGGCTCAAGCACCCGGAACTGGCCGAGGTGGTGGACTATATTTCGGTACACATTCTTCCCTACTGGGAGGGGATTGCCGCCGAGAAAGCGGTTGCCTACACCTTTTCCCGCTACGAGGAGCTTCAGAAGGCCTTTCCCGACAAGGAAATCGTCATCAGCGAGTTCGGGTGGCCCTCCGACGGCTACAACCGCTACGACGCCAAGACCGGTCCTCTGATTCAGGCCCAGGTCATCCGCGATTTCATCGCCGGGGCCAACGAGCGGGGGATTGACTACAACATCATCGAGGCTTTCGACCAGCCCTGGAAGGTTGGTGAAGGGACTGTCGGTGCCTACTGGGGCATGTTCGACGCCGAACGCAAGTCGAAGTTCTCGCTGGCTGGGCTGGTCAAACAGCAAGGCGTCCGTACCAAGGCGGCCGCCGCCCTGGTTCTGGGGGGCCTGATCGTCGCCGCCGGCCTTTACCGCCGCCGTCCGACGCTTCTGCATGCCACCGCCTACGCCCTGGCCGCCAACGCCATGGCCGCGGGTATCATCGCCGCCTTGTGGTGGCCGTTCGAAGCTTACATGAATTTCGGCATGTACGTCATGTGGGGGATCGGCGTGCTTGCCATCCTGCCTCTGACCGCCATCACCCTGTCCAAGGTCCATGAACTGGCCGAGGTGATCCTGGGTCGACCTCCGGAACGGCTGCTGCATCCGGACCATGCCGCCCTGGTGGCCGACCCGCCCATGGTATCGATCCAGATTCCGGCCTACAGGGAACAGCCGGAGATGCTGAAGGCGACTCTGGATGCGGTGGCAGCCCTGGACTATCCCAATTTCGAGGCGCTGGTTATCGTCAACAATACCCCGGACGAAGCCTACTGGAAGCCGATCGAGGCCCATTGTCAGCTTCTGGGACCCCGTTTCAAGTTCGTCTTCCTGCCAAAGGTGGCCGGGTTCAAGGCCGGGGCGCTGAACGAGGCCATGAAGCAGGTGGACCCGGGGGCCACCATTCTGGCCCTGATCGACGCCGATTACGTGGTGGCACCCAACTGGCTGCGGGATCTGGTTCCGGCCTTTGCCGATCCCAAGGTGGCGCTGGTGCAGGCTCCCCAGGATCATCGCGACGGACGTGAGTCACTCCTGAAGCGGATGATGAACTGGGAATATGCCGGGTTCTTTGATATCGGCATGATCCAGCGCAACGAGGACGATGCCATCGTCGCCCACGGTACCATGCTGATGGTCCGCCGCTCGGCCTTCGAAGCGGTGGGGGCCTGGCAGACGGATACCATCGTCGAGGATACCGAACTGGGCCTGCGCCTGTTCGAGGCCGGCTATTCGGCCCAGTACACCAATGTCCGTTACGGTTGGGGGGTGCTGCCCGACACCTTCAAGGCGTTCAAGACCCAACGGCATCGCTGGGCCTATGGGGCGATCCAGATCATCAAGAAACACTGGCGTTTCATGCTGCCGGGGGTTCGTGCCCTCACCCCCCAGCAAAAGTTCCAATACACCACCGGCTGGTTCTACTGGCTCTCCGATGCCCTGGGTGTCCTGGTGGCAATTCTCAATCTGGCCTGGGTGCCGGTGGTGCTGGGGTTCGACATGATGGTGCCGACGGTCTCCATGACCCTGCCCATCCTGACCGCCTTCGTCGTCAACGTTGCCCATGCCCTGCTGCTGTACCGCGCCCGGGTCAGGGCGACGGTGATGGATACCCTGGCCGGGGCCATTGCTGCCATGAGCCTCCAGTTCACTGTCGGCAAGGCGGTGTTCGATGGTTTCGTCAAGGATGGGATCGCCTTCAAGGTCACGGCCAAGGGAGGGGCAGCCAAGGCCAAGAGCGCCGAGTCCGTGGCTCTGTGGGAGAGTCTGTTCGGGGGTCTGCTGGTGGCGGCTGCCGTCGCCCTGTGCCTCTACAACGCCGAGCAGGTGGTGGAAATTTCTCTGTTCGCCGTCACCCTGGCCATTCAGGCGGTCCCGTTCCTGGCTGCGACGGTGATGCGGGGGGTCGAACTTTCCAGTGCCCGTGTCGCCGCTCGGGGGTGATATCTACGGTTGAGGGTAAATAACCCTATCTTTGGCAGGGAATTGTCTCGCGTCGTGGTGAAGTGGGTGACACATGGCGGCAGCAAGCGAAGAACCCCGCATTTCAGTGGACTTTTTGCCTGTTCTCGACTGTCGGGAGGAGACACCCGGTCCTCTCTACGTGCAGCCGAGCCAGCAGCGCTCCGATGGTACCTCGTTGGATGCGGCCAGTTTGCTGACGGCGGGGACGGAGGGGAAGGGGTTCAACGAGCCGCTCGTCCGGCGCAATCTGGAGACGGTAGTGAACGCCGGGCTGCGCAAGGCGGAGGCGCTGTCGGGCGAGGGACAGGGGCGCAAGGTCATCATTCCGCTCAACGGCGTCGCCCTGGCGAAGAAGGCCATCGCCGGCGACTTCGCCAATCTGTGCCGCTCGGCCTCGGAAAAGAGCCGCAGTCACGTCGTTTTCGAAGTGACCAACCTGCTGGACGAGCAGAGGATGTCGTTTCTGGACGATGTCGCCATCGTCCTCTACCCGTTCTGCCAGGAGTACCATGCCAGGGTGTCGTTGAAATCGCAGAGCTTCAAGGTATATGCCACCTGCAACTACACGGGAATTTCCGTCGATTTGTTGAACAAGCCCTGGCCGTTGGACGCCGTCGGTCCCCACATGAAGTCCCTTTTCGCGCGGGCCGAGGAGTCTCGGTTGAAGGTCTGCGTTCACGGTGTCGGCAACTCGAAACTGGCCGAATTTTTTCGTGAGCTTGGGGTCCACTACATGAGTGGGGAAGGGGTCTCCCTGCGAGAAAAACGGGCCGGGTGAGCCCCGGGGGCGATTTTCTCCTCAAGGCCCCCTTGCGTCCCAGCCATTGCCGTCGCATATCAGGGCCCGGGCCGGGGGGGGCGACCCATCCGGGAAATTCAACGTAGCGGGACCAGGGAATCATGTCTCAGGAAAAATTCACCTTTCAGGCGGAAGTGTCGAAGCTGTTGGATATCGTCGTCCATTCCCTTTATTCGAACAAACAGATCTTTCTGAGAGAATTGATTTCCAACGCCTCGGACGCCTGCGACCGTTTGCGCTATCTCTCCATCACCGAGCCCGGACTTCTGGACGGAGACCAGGCCTTTTCGGTTCGGTTGTCCGTGGACAAGGAGGCCAGGACCCTGACCATCGCCGACAATGGCATCGGCATGAGTCGGGACGAACTGGTGGAAAACCTGGGGACCATCGCCCGGTCGGGGACGGCGGCCTTTCTGGATCGCCTGACTGGGGACAAGCGGGCCGATGTCAACGTTATCGGTCAGTTCGGTGTCGGTTTCTACTCGGCGTTCATGGTTGCCGATCAGGTGGAGGTGATCACCCGCAAGGCCGGAGAGGCAAGCGGCTGGCGTTGGGTTTCCGACGGCAGGGGGGAATTCACCATTGACGAGGCCCCGGAGGCTGGGCGCGGGGCCCGCGTCGTGCTGCACCTGCGCGCCGACGAGGACGAATTTCTGGAGGCGCATCGCCTGCGCAACATCGTCAAGACCTACTCCGATCACATCGCCCTGCCGGTGATTCTGGTGGAGGCGGAGGGCAAGGAGGAGACCCTCAACACCGCCTCGGCGCTGTGGACCCGTCCCCGCAACGACATCACTCCCGAGCAGTACAAGGAATTCTATCACCACGTCGCCCATGCCTTCGACGAGCCATGGCTGACCATCCATTACCGGGCCGAAGGTTCGATCGAGTATACCGGATTGCTGTACATCCCTTCCGAGAAGCCGTTCGACCTGTTCAGCGTCGAGCGCAAGCAGAAGGTCAAGCTGTACGTCCGCCGTGTCTTCATCACCGACGATTGCGAGGAATTGCTGCCGCCCTATCTGCGCTTCGTGCGCAGCGTCGTCGATTCTCAGGACCTGCCCCTGAACGTCAGCCGCGAGATGTTGCAGCACAATCCGATGCTGACCAAGATTCGCGGCGGTCTGGTGCGCCGTATTCTGTCCGACCTGAAGCAGAAGGCCGAGGATGCGGCCCTCTATACGGAATTCTGGAACACGTTCGGCGCAGTGTTGAAGGAGGGTCTGTACGAGGACTTTGAGCGGCGCAAGGAAATCCTGGAATTGTGTCGCTTCCGTACCTCCACCTCGGGGGATGCTCTGGTGAGTCTGGACCAGTATGTGGAGCGTATGAAGGAGGGGCAGGAAAACATCCATTACCTTACCGGCGACGACCCTGGGGCGCTGATGCGCAGTCCCCATCTGGAGGGATTCGTCGCCAAGGGGGTCGAGGTGCTGTTGCTGACCGACCCGGTCGATGAATTCTGGGTGACCTCGGTCGGGGCCTACAAGGACAAGAAGTTCGCTTCAGCCTCCCATGCCGGGACCGATCTCGGCAAGATCAAGGATGCCGCCGCGGAGGATGGCAAACCAGCGGCGGAGGCGGCACCCACCGACGCGGTTGCGGCCTTGATCAGTGCGATCAAGGAAACCCTGGGGGCGGAGGTGAAGGACGTTCGCACTTCCGATCTTCTGACCGAAAGCCCGGTCTGTCTGGTTGCCGACCAGAACGACATGAGCCTGCATCTGGAGCGTTTGCTGCGCCAGCACAAGCAGATGGGCGAGGCGGTGCCGAGGGTGCTGGAAATCAACCCCCGTCACGGGCTGATACGGCATCTGGCGACACTCTGCGCCGGGGCCGGGGCGGGCAGCGATTCCGTGCGGGATGCGGCCTGGCTGCTCCTGGATCAGGCCAGGATCATCGACGGACAGAACCCGAAGGACGCCGTCGCCTTTTCGAGGCGGTTGACGTCGATGATGGAGAGGGGGCTGGCCGCCGCCTGATGCCAACGGTACGAGGCCTTGACTCGTGCCGTTGGTGTCAAGCCCGCGCGGCACCTGAGCGAAACCCGCTCCGCACGAAGTCAAAACTTCGTGCGGATGGTATGACTCTCCGATGACGGTCCCGGGATTCGCCGGGACCGTTACTCTCTCCGTTCCGCCAGGAAGTTCTGCGTTTCGAAGATTTCGTCTTTCTCCGTGTATTTGCCGATTTCGAACAGGCCGTCCTTGACGATCCGGTGGATTCTGTACTTTTCCAGCACGTACCAGAAGTCCTGGAAATAGGTCTTTGAGTCGATGTTGCACCCCCCGAACTCGAACTGCACGAAGTCGATCCTTCCATCGTCAAGCAGGCTTCGGGCCCCCTGGAGCGCCTTGACCTCGTGCCCCTCCACGTCCAGCTTCAGGTAGTGGATACGGTTGATGCCGTTCTCCTGGCAGACCTGCTCCAGGGTGGTGATGGGAACGTCCTCCACCTTCTCCATGGTGATGCCGAAGTGGTCGAGCCGGCGCTGATAGAGGGACCCCAGTACCGATCCCGGGCCATTGCCGAACAGGGGGCAGGTGCCGACCGTATCTCCGATACCGACGTTGAACGCGAAGACACGCTTGCCCAGATGGGGTTCGAGGGAGGAGACGATGGCCCCGTAACCTTTCTTGTTGGGCTCGAAGCAGTGGATCTTCCACAGGTCGTGATCAAGAACCTCCAGGGCGGTTCTGGCGAACGAACCGACAT
>JBKACM010000150.1:0-6263 GCA_046269335.1 Alphaproteobacteria bacterium
CTTACCGAGCTTGACGTCAAGCGGCTGCTTGATAATCCGTCCGGGGTCGCTCGCGCCGACACCGCCGCAAAGCTGGCCCAGCAGTTTGGAAAGGGGGATTTCACCCCCGCCCAGCGGCGCATGGCGGAAGAGATTTTCCGCCTGATGATGCGCGATGCCGAGGTTCGCGTGCGGCAGGCGCTGTCCATGCACCTGAAAAGCAGCTCCCAGGTGCCACGCGACGTGGCCAATACCCTGGCCAGGGACGTGGAAGAGGTGGCTCTGCCCATCCTCCAGTTCTCCGACGTGCTGACCAGCGAGGATCTGATCGAGATCGTCCGCGGCCAGGGCGCAGCGAAACAGAAGGCGGTGGCGAGGCGTGCCCATGTCGCCAGCGATGTCGCCGCAGCCCTTGTTGATGAGGGATCCGAGGAGGTAATCGTCACCCTGGTTTCCAACAAGGGTGCCGAGATATCCGAGTCCTCCCTGATGAAGGTTGTGGACCGCTTTGGGGATAGCGAGGCTGTCCAGGACCCCCTGGTTCACCGGGCCAAGCTGCCCGTTACCGTCGCCGAGCGACTGGTGGCCAACGTTTCGGAGAGGCTGCGCGAGCATCTCCTGACCCACCACGAATTGCCGCCCTCGGTTGCGGCGGATCTTGTGATGCAGACCCGCGAACGGGCCACCATCTCCCTGTCCTCGGAATCGACCGAGGATGAGGTCGAGGCTCTGGTCGCCCAGCTTCACAAGAACGGGCGGTTGACCACCTCCATCATTCTCCGGGCCATCTGCATGGGGGACATCAAGTTCTTCGAATATGCGATGGCCCGTCTGATTGCTATCCCCGTTACCAACGCCAGAACGTTGATACATGACTCAGGGGATCTTGGCCTGGGGGGAATTTACGACAAGGCGGGAATGCCGAAGCGCTACTACGCGGCCGTGCGCGCCGCCATCGACGTGGCCCATGAGATCGACTATGACGGCGAGCCCGACGATCGTGAGCGTTATTCCAGACGTATCATCGAACTGGTCCTGACCCAGTATGGGGATCTGGGCATACAGTTCGACGCCGAGGACCTTGAATACCTTTTCCTCAAGATGGATCAGTTGCCGGCCTCCCGGATCTAGTTTTTCGTCATCGGTTTCGTGAATTTCCTGTCGGAAAGGAGACTCCCTGTGAGCGTTGAGAAAGTCCTGGGCGTGAAGGGTCGCAACGTCATCACCATCCTGCCGGAACACCTGGGTGGGGATGCCGCCAAGTTGCTGACCGAGCACCGGATCGGCGTCATGGTGGTCTGCGATCCCAAGGGGCGGATCGAGGGCATGCTTTCGGAGCGCGACCTGGTCAAAGGCATGGCCAAGTACGGCCCTGCCGTCCTGACCATGCCGGTACGCAACCTGATGACCAGCAACGTGATCACCTGTACCGGTGCCGATGCCGTCAAGGACATAATGGTTACCATGTCCAACCGTCGCATACGCCATCTTCCGGTGGTGGAGGAAGGGCGTCTGGTCGGGCTCGTCAGCATGGGCGACCTGGTCCACTATCGGCAGCAGCAGACCCAGATGGAAATCGGCGTCCTTCGGGACTACGCCATCACCCGCACCTGAGGGGTGGGGGTCATACCCTCGGCACGAAGTATTGGCTTTGTGCGGAGCGGGAGTTACCCCCGATGAAGCGTTGCTACGGCTTCCAGGTGGTGTGACCACGGGAACTGGTCGATGGGAGTCAGGGAGACGAGCCGGTAGCCCCCATCGCAGAGGATCCTGAGGTCACGGGCCAGGGTCGAGGGATCGCAGGATATTGCCACCAGCCGTGGCGGACCTTCTTTTGCCAGAATTTCCACCTGCGCCCTGGCTCCCGCCCGGGGCGGATCGAATACCAGAGACTTGAACCGGCGCAGCATCGGGGCAGAGTGGGGATCCCGGGCCAAATCGAGAACCTGGGCGGAAACCTGTTCCTGACCGGCCCGGTGTGCCGCGGCCCGAATCGACTCCACGGCGGCAGCCACCCCCTCTACCGCGTGGACGCTCCCCAGACGCGCCAGGGGGAAGGTGAAACTTCCAAGGCCGGCGTAGAGATCGACCACCGGAAGGAAGCCGGACACCCCCTCCAGAACGCATGAGACGATCGCCGCCTCCCCCTCGGCGCTGGGCTGGAGGAAGGCCCCCGGCGGGACCTCCACCGCCACTCCGGCAAAGTCGACCCTGGGACGGGATCGTTCCACCACCGGCTCTGCCATCCCTCCCGGATCGCCGCACCAGGAAAGGCGGGCCAGGTTCCATTCGTAGGCAAAGGACACAAGCCGCTCCCGCGCGGAAAGTGCGGGGGCGTCCATCCCCGCAAGGACAAGATCGACACCGGTCGCGGTCGCGGTGATGCTTACGTCGCCCTTGCGGCCATTCGCGACAAGCTCGGCCAACAATCTCCGAAGTGGCGGCAACAGGGCCGTCAACTCCGGCAGCAGGGCGGGACATTCGGCAAGATCGACAATCCGGTCCTGATTGCGGACGTTGAACCCAAGCAGGACCCTGCCCCCGGCCCGGACATAGGCGAAAGTGGCCCGGCGACGACGCCCCGGGGCAATCCCGATCAATGGGGCAGGTTCGGGAAAGACAAGACCGCGCCGCGCCAGGGCCGTAGTCAACAACCCCCGCTTCCAGACAACAACCCGTTCCGGGGCCATGTGCTGGAGCCGACAGCCGCCGCAGGTGCCGAAATGCCGACAGACCGCCGGTACCCGATCCGGGGAAGCCTCCAGGATTTCCTCCAACCCGGCTTCCCAGCCATCGCCACGACGTTCGGCCAGACGTACCCGCACCCGCTCTCCGACCAGGCCCGCGGGCACATAGACCGGCACCCCGTCCACAATCCCCAGGCCGTCACCCTGGGCTCCCACGTCCCGGAGTGTCAACTCCACGCTTCCACTACCGGACGAGGGCCGTTTGGAACGGGAACGGGAACGAGAACGGGAACGGGAGACGGGCGGCAACGCTACCGGACCGCCATCATGTCCACGAAGCGCTGGAACAGATAGTGGCTGTCCTGGGGACCGGGGGAGGCCTCCGGATGGTACTGGACGGAAAACACCGGCCGATCCACCACCCGCAGGCCCTCTACCGAACCGTCGAACAGAGAGACATGCGTCTCCACCACACCCGACGGCAGCGTAGCACGATCCACCCCGAACCCATGGTTCTGACTCGTGATTTCTACCCGGCCGTTGCCAAGGTCCTTGACCGGCTGATTGGCCCCACGGTGGCCGATCGCCATCTTGTAGGTCCTGGCCCCCAGGGCCAAGGCCAGAATCTGGTGTCCCAGACAGATACCAAAAATCGGGACTCCGTGACTCAACAGGGACTGGACCACCGGCACCACGTATTGCCCGGTCGCGGCGGGATCGCCCGGCCCGTTGGAAAGAAAAACTCCATCGGGCCGATAAGCCATGATCTCATCGGCCGAGGCACTGGCCGGCACCACGGTGACCGCACACCCCGCCGAAGCCAGACTGCGCAGAATGTTGCGCTTGGCCCCGAAATCCACCGCCACCACCCGGAACCGGGGCTCGACCCGACTCCCCTGCTCCGGACCCATGGACCACAGGGTCCCCTCCCAGGAGTAGGGCTCGCGGCACGTGACCTGCTTCGCCATGTCCTGGCCCTCGCTGCCCGGCCAGGCCCGAGCCATGGCGAGCAGAGATGCAGGGTCCAGGGAGGCACCGTCACCGGGGGCATGGGCAACGACTCCGTTTGGGGCACCCCGATCCCGAATCCGGCGAGTCAGGGCGCGGGTATCAATGCCACTGACCCCGATCATTCGACTGGCCTTCAGCCAGTCATCCAGATGAGCGCTGGATCGCCAGTTGGAAGGCTCGGAGATATCGCCGCGGAGGATGCACCCCCTGGCCACCGGAGACGGTGCCTCCAGATCCTCGACGTTGGTCCCCACGTTGCCGATATGGGGAAAGGTAAAGGTCAGAATTTGCCCGGCATAGGAAGGATCGGTCATCACCTCCTGGTATCCGGTGATGGAGGTGTTGAAGACCACCTCCCCCGCCGCGGCCCCGGCGGCTCCCACACCCCTGCCCCACAACAGGGTCCCATCCGCCCGGACGACGGCCGCGTCGGCAAAGGAGGGGCGAACCGGCGTTACGTACTCCTGGCCCGGTGAAGAAACCGCTTCCGACATGGCGCAACACCCCCCAGCTTCCCACCCAGGGCAATCGCATCTGGAATGCGACCGCCCTGGTTTGTTCGTCTCTCTCAGGCGCCGGGCGCCCACGTTTGTGGGCTTGGCTCGCTCCGCTGCGCCTCGCGCGGCCTCAACGGCCGATGAACAGGCACCCCCCCATGCGAGAACACGGGATGATTTTCCTTATGCGATTGCCCTGGCTCCCCGCCCTACACGCGGCACTCCCCAGCGGTCTGAAGGCACCAAGTGCGCCCCGGATGAACTGTTAGCAGTATCCGCTGTGGCCGATGTGCTATAAAATGGGCGTGCGGTTTCATAGGCAAATTGTTCGCGGCCGTCAAGCCCTGCCAGGATTCGAAAGTCACGCCCTTTCAATGAGTTGAACGATGAAATGGATTCTGCCCGGGGAACCTCCCCATTTCCGATTCCAGACGATGGCGCGTCACACTGTCAGCGGGGGATTCTAGGGATGTTGCGGGCTACCCTCAATGATGCCTTGAGACAGGCGACACTCACCCGGGATTCGCGCACCGTCTCCACGGTTCGGTTGATCCTCGCGGCCCTGAAGGATCGGGACATCGCCGCCAGATCCCATGGCAACACCGAAGGGATCAGCGAGGCGGAAATCCTTCAGATGTTCCACTCGATGGTCAAGCAGCGGCGGGACAGCGTCACCCTGTACGAACAGGGCGGCCGCCCGGAGCTGGCGCAACGGGAGATGGAGGAAATCGCCGTCATCCAGCGTTTTTTGCCACGCCAGATGAAAGACGAGGAAATCGTCCAGGCGGTAGGCTCGATTCTGGAAGAGATTGGCGGCGGCGGCCTCAAGGACATGGGGCGCGTCATGGCGGCATTGCGGGAGCGCTACACGGGGCAGATGGACTTCGCCAAGGCCAGCGCCGAGGTCAAGAAACGACTCTCCGCCTGAAGGCCTGATGGCGTTTCCACCGGGCTTTCTCGACGAAATACGCCAGCGGATCTCCCTTGCCTCCGCCGTGAGCAGACGGGTGAAGCTCACCAGAAGGGGCCGGGAGCATTCCGGCCTCTGCCCATTTCACCATGAAAAGACCCCCTCTTTCACCGTCAGCGAAGAAAAAGGATTTTTCCACTGCTTCGGCTGCGGTGCCCACGGTGACGTTATCGGCTTCGAGATGCGGGCCGGCGGCCTTTCCTTCGTCGAGGCCGTGGAAAAGCTGGCGGGGGAGGTTGGCCTTTCTGTCCCGCAAAGCACCCCCGTTGAGCGTGAACAGGCCAGACGTCAGGCGACCCTCCTTGATGTCGTGGAGGCGGCAGCCGTTTTTTTCGAGAAACAGTTGCGGTTACCAGCCGGACGGGAGGCGCTGGAGTATCTGACCCGTCGCGGAGTCGGCGAGGAGGCCATCGCCCGCTATCGTCTGGGATTCGCGCCCGGCGGCAATCTCCTGCGGGCGGAGTTGGCTCGTCAGGGCATCGAGGAATCCCTGATGGTAACGGCTGGTCTGGTCGGAAAACCGGACGATGGCCGCGCCGCCTACGATGTCTTTCGGGACCGGGTGATGTTTCCGATCGGGAATCCGCGCGGCCGCATCATCGCCTTCGGCGGGCGCACCCTGGGCGACGGACGACCCAAATATCTGAACTCCCCCGATACACCCCTGTTTCAGAAGGGTCACATTCTCTATGGCATGGCCCAGGCCCGTGCCGCCGCCTACGAAACAGGGGAAATCATCGTGGTGGAAGGGTATATGGACGTGATCGCCCTGGCCATCGCCGGCATCCCCAATGCAGTCGCGCCCCTGGGCACCGCCCTTACCGAATCGCAACTCCAGGCATTGTGGCAGGTCGCGCCCGAACCGATCCTGTGCTTCGACGGGGATGCCGCCGGAGAGCGCGCCGCCGGCCGGGCGGCGGATCGGGTATTGCCTCTGCTGAAACCGGGGCACTCCCTGCGGTTCGCCATGCTGCCGGCGGGGCAGGACCCTGACGATCTCGTGCGTGGACAGGGGCAGGCCGCCATGCGGGCCATTCTCGACGGGGCTCTTCCCCTGTCGGAAGTGGTCTGGCGCATGGCAATCCGGGAGCGCCCCCTGGATACCCCGGAACGCCGCGC